>JBEKLK010000130.1:0-8801 GCA_050010235.1 Rhizomicrobium sp. | reverse complement strand
ACGGTCCGCTTCCAGGGATCCATCCTGCGCCACTTCGCCGCACAGATCCAGGCGGCGGTGGAAGAACTGACACCGGTGGAGCGGGAGATGGCGCGCGTGCAGCGGCGCATAGAGGCCGCGCCGGCGCGGGCGGAGGGCATCAAGGAATTGCGCAGGGAACAGCGTGTCTATCAGCAGAGGCTGCAGCAGATCGAGGAGCGGTGCGCCTCCACGGCGGTTGAGTTGCGGCGCACGCTGGCGATCATTACCAAGGCCGATTGCGAAGCCGAGACCGCCAAGCGTGAATTGATCGAGGCTAACCTGCGCCTGGTAGTGAGCATCGCCAAACGGTATACCAATCGCGGGCTGCAATTCCTCGACCTGATCCAGGAAGGCAATATCGGCCTGATGAAGGCGGTCGACAAATTCGAATATCGCCGCGGCTACAAATTCTCGACCTATGCCACGTGGTGGATCAGGCAGGCGATCACGCGTTCGATCGCCGATCAGGCGCGCACCATCCGCATTCCCGTCCACATGATCGAGACCATCAACAAGCTGGTGCGCACGTCGCGCCAGATGCTGCACGAGATCGGCCGCGAGCCGACGCCGGAAGAACTGGCCGAGCGTCTCGCGATGCCGCTGGAAAAGGTGCGCAAGGTCCTCAAGATCGCCAAGGAGCCGATCAGCCTCGAGACGCCGATCGGCGACGAGGAAGATTCGCATCTGGGCGATTTCATCGAGGACAAGAACGCCATTCTGCCGATCGACGCGGCCATCCAGGCCAATCTGCGCGAAACCACCACGCGCGTGCTGGCGACCTTGACCCCGCGCGAAGAGCGCGTGCTGCGCATGCGCTTTGGTATCGGCATGAACACGGATCACACGCTGGAAGAAGTGGGCCAGCAATTCTCCGTCACCCGCGAACGCATCCGCCAGATCGAAGCCAAGGCCCTGCGCAAGCTCAAGCACCCGAGCCGGAGCCGGAAGCTGCGGAGCTTTTTGGATAATTGAGCTCACTTTCCCACCAGCCCGTTGCGGGCGGGTGGAAAATTACCCCGCGTCCAATTAACCCAATGGCAGGCGTTCCGGCGCAAACTTTCGCCGGTTGTGCATAATGCGGCCTGCCACGCGGGAAATCCCATGAACGCCATCATCCGCGAATATTCGAAAGCCGAACATCGGGTGGACCTGGCGGTTCACGTGATCGGCATCCTGTTCGCGATCAATGCGAGCGCGTGGTTGCTCGCCCATCTTTCGGGCCCGGGTTCGCTCGTTGTGAGCGTTTCGGTCTATTGCGTGGGGCTGCTCGCCATGATCGGCATGTCGGCCGCCTATAATCTGACGCCCAGCCACTATGCCTCGAAGACGGTTCTGCGGCGGCTCGATCATTCGGCGATCTTCATCATGATCGCGGCCACCTACACGCCTTTCGCCGTCAACCGGCTGGGCCATTCGATGGGAACCGCGATCCTGATCGCGATCTGGATTGGCGCGACCATCGGCATCGCGATCAAGCTGCTCTACCCGCGCCGCTTCGAGAGACTCACGCTCGCTCTTTATATCGGCATGGGCTGGCTGATCGTGACGGCGCTGAAGCCCTTGTTCTCTTCAATGGCGGGCGTCGATTTGTGGCTGTTGCTCGGCGGCGGCGTCGTCTATTCCGCCGGCATCGCCTTCTACGTGATCGAGCGCATTCCCTATCACAAAGCGATCTGGCACGGCTTCGTGCTCGCCGCGGCGATCCTGCAGTTCGCCTCCATCGCCGGCGAATTCTCCGTATGAATTCCAGCTCGACGATCGGGGCGATCATTTTCGATTGCGATGGCGTGCTCGTCGACAGCGAAGTGCTCGCGCTGGAAGTGGAGCTGGGCTCGTTGGCGGAGATCGGGCTCGATTATTCCCGTTCGGAATTCGTCGCGCGCTTCACCGGGCGCAGCAACGACGCGTTTTTCGCGTTGCTCGAAGAAGACAGCATGGCGCGCCGGGGACGCGGCCTCCCCGAAGGCTTCCGCGATGCCTGCCATGCGAAATATCGCGCCGCCTTTGAGCGCCTCGTTGAAATTCCCGGCGCACGCGAGGCGATCGCCGGCGTCAAGCTGCCGAAGGCCGTCGCAAGCTCCAGCACGCGCGAGGGGCTGGACAAAAAACTGCGCATGACGAAGCTGTGGGATCTGTTCGCGCCGCACATCTATTCCGCCGATCATGTCGTCCATGCGAAACCGGCGCCGGATCTTTTTCTGCACGCCGCGGACGCGTTGCGCGTCGCTCCGGCCACCTGCCTCGTGCTCGAAGACAGCACCAACGGCATCGCGGCGGCGCGGGCCGCCGGCATGCGGGTCTGGGGTTTTACAGGAGGCGGCCATATGGACGTGGCGTCGGACGCGCGCCTGTTGTCGGCAGGCGCCGAACGAATCGTTCCCGGCTGGCCGGATGCGGCGAAAGCCTTCGCGCTTCTTTAAAGCGCCGGCATTCCCGTCCAGAAGATGGCTGTCAGCATGAGGATGATGCTGAGCGTCGCCACCAGCCACACCAGCGTGCGCAGGCCCGGCACGCCCAACCCGTAGAGCACGACATAGACGATGCGCGCCGCGAGATAGGTTTGCGCGCCCCAGATCGTCGCCCAATTGTGCCGCCCCGTGAGCGTGACGATCAGCACGGCTGCGGCGAAAAACGGGAACGTCTCCATGAAATTGCGGAAGGCGCGCTCCAGCCGTCCCGCCACTTTGCCCACGGGCGGCGGCGGTTCGTCGCGCGCACCCACATTCCATTTGAGGCCGCGTTGCGAATTGCCCGTCCGCGCAGCGATCAGAAGCTGAAACAGCCCGAGTGCCACCGCGAGGCTCAGCATGGTCAACTCGACGGACATGCCGGCGAGCTGCAGGACGGGCATTGAAAAACTATGCATGGTATATTCCCCCTCGATCGCCACCAGCATAGCCGTTCGGGCCGCGGCGGGCGATGCGCCCCCCACCGTCAATCAAACTTTAGGCTGGACGGCGTAAAACCCGGAAGGCAGGGTTCGGCGTCAGCGAACGCGTCACGGAGGCGGTTTATGGGCATGATGTATCGTTTTGCGTTGGTCGCGGGCCTCGGTCTTGCACTCAGCGGATGCGCGGTGGCCGAAGTAGGCGGCGCCGTCATCGGCGCGGGCGCCACCGTCGCCACGACGGCTGTTGATGTGACGACCACGGTCGTGGGTGCTGCGGCCGATACGGTTGCCGGCAGCTCCGACAAGAAAGACGACAAAAAGCCCAACTGAGCTTGGCGCTCAGCCGGGCCTTGTTCCGAAATCGCCTTATTGCGGCGTGTTCGCGTCCGCGCCGAAGCGATAACGCAACTCCACACCCCACATCCGAGGCGGTGCATAGATCGTGGCCGACGTGCCGGTCAGGTTGAGCAACGCATCCGCGCCCACGGCATAGGTGCGGTTGAACGCGTTGTCGACGAACAGGCTGGCATCGAAGGGATGTCCCAGGAAATTGTCCCAATCGATGCGGAAATTGAACACGGCATAGTCCTTCTGGACCGGGGACTGGCCCACCTCCGCAATTTCCTGTGAGCCCAGATCACTGAAATATTCCTTGCTCTGCCAATACGCCGTCGCGCTTACATAAGGCATGCCGAGGCTGGGATCGATCGGAATATGGAAGCGCGGCGTCATCCCGAACTTGTTTTTCGGCGTGTCCGCAAACGGGCTGCCCGCAAGGTTGCTGGGATTGTATTCGGTTTGCGTGCCGGTCAACCCGACCAGGATGGCCTGCGGCAGCGTGAACGAGCTGTAGGTCGCATCGGTGTAGGAGTAGAAGACATCCACCTGGAAATTGTCGTCCGGAATGAATGTCGACTGGAATTCGAGCCCCTTGATCGTCGCGCGCGCGGCATTGAACGTGAGAGCTGAAAACCCTTCCGAGACGTAATAAGGCGGGACGGCCGGGGGCGGCAGGAACGCCACCTGCTGTTCCACGTCAACCAGATCGTTCTTCTGCACGTCCTGGTACCAGCCGTAATAGACGTCGAAATTGGTGCGGCCCGGCACGCCGAGGATCGTCCAGTTGTTCTTGGTGCCGAGTTCGATATCCGTCAGATATTCCGGCTTGAACTCCTCGAAGTCGGTGGCGTTGAACGCGCCGCTGTTGAAGCCGCCGCTTTTGTAGCCGCGCCGATAGGTGGCATAGACCATCGTGTCGTCATTGACCTGATCCTGTACGGACAGATTCCAGGTCGGCGCACGGAAGTTCGCGGTCTGGGTCGGCTGCCCATACGGAAACACATTGGGCAACGGATAAGGACACGACGTTCCTTCCGCCGGCAGGCTGCAATCGACGGCGGTGGCAACCTTGTGATCCCAGGTGTAGCGCCCGCCGGCCGTGAAGCTCAGGCCCGGGAGCCAATCGGATGCGTTGTAAGTCGCGCTGCCATAGCCGGCGTCGGAAATTCCGCCGTTGAACAGCGATTCCACATCCGTCGTGCTGAAGGGCGGAAAGTAGCCCGCTCCGCCAAACTCGTCTTCCTGGATTTCGGAGTAGCCGCCGGAACGGTCGAGCTCGTGATAGAAGCCGGTGATCCAGTTGAACTTGTTGTCGTCGGTCTCGCCGAACAGCTGAAGTTCATCGGTGATTTGAACGCCGTTCGTTTCCCAGGTGCGGGGATTCGAGACGTCGATGAGCGGCAGATACGAACCGTCATAGTCGAAGGACGGCTGTTCCTTGTCGCTGCGATAACCGAAAATATTCTTGAGGTGAATGTGAGGGGTCACGTCGTAAGTCGCGATGTCGGTCACGCCCCAGGATTGACGGCGATAAAACACCGGAATGCTGGACGTGGTGCTGCGTGGTCCCGCGGCCTGTTGCGCCGCCAGCGTCGCTGCCATCGCCGCCTGGAATCCCTCAACTTCGCCGCAGATCAGGCTGGTGGGCGGAACGGTACATGGCGCGCCGGTATAGGCGGCCGCCAAATTGCCGATCGTGCTGGGGCTGATGCCCGTCAGCACCGCGCCGGTGCCGTTGTCGCTGTCGTGCAGGAAATCGAACACGGTGTAGTTCTCGAAATGGGAGAACGGCCGCCAGGTGACGCCCAGGCGGAACGCCTGGAAATCGACATTGTCCTGCTCTTCGGTGTAGGGCAGCCCCGTGCCGGTGATGACGGTGTCCTGCGTGAAGCCGTTCCGGTTCTCGACGTCGAACGCGGCGCGCACCATCAACGTGTCCCCGACAACGGGAATGTTCAGCGCGCCATCGAACTCGCGCAGGTCGTAGTCGCCGAGCTGCGTTTCGGCATAGCCGCCGAATTGATCGGTGGGACGCTGGGGTTCGAACAGCACCGCGCCGCCTGTGGTGCTTCTGCCGAACAAGGTGCCTTGCGGCCCGTTCAGCACCTGGATATTCGCCATGTCGTAATAGCTGCCGGGGCCACTCGCATTGAACGGCACTTCGGCAAAATAGGTCTGCACGCCGGGATCGGCGCCGCCGAAGGGCTGGCTCTGGCCGCGAATGCTGAACACGTCGTTGTCGCGCGAGCCGAGCGTGCCGGTCACGCTGAGGGACGGCGCGAAATTCTGCAGATCGGTCGCCGCCTTGATTTCCTGGGTGCGGATCGTGTCGCCGGAAAGCGCGGTCACCGCGACCGGAATTTTCTCGAGATCCTCGGGACGCCGACGCGCGGTAACGACCACTTCTTCGATGCCTGTCTGCTGTGCCGGTTTGACCTTTGCGGGGGACTCGCTGGGTGCACTTTGCGACGTATCGGCAAGAGCCGGAACCGCGAGAACACACGCCAAAGCCGTCGCGCTCATCGCGCGAATTGCGATTTTTCTGTACATGTTGCCCCTCTTACGACGCACCGGCGATACCGACGCCAGGGTGCCCGCCCCGGGACTCAGTCGGCGCCATCTTTGTTGCTTTACTCAGTATACCCCGAATTGCAGCCCGCCAAAGCAGAACGGCATCCCGCGCCGCATTGCCGTCGCCGTCTGTTGCTCTGCGCACACGCCCGGGAACGATCCTATGGTCGACCTGCCGAGAGGGGCCGGCGACCGAGTGGTTAATTGTACGGTTCCGAACACCGACGGACGGCAGGCTCCCCCTGCGGACAGTTTCGAGTTCGCGTTTAGAACGCGTCCTTGCGTCGGCGCATCTCGGCGAAGACATCCACGTCCGTTGCCCCGGCCATGTTGAGCGTGTGTCTGATCTCGGCGGAGTCCGGTCGGACGAACGGGTTGGTTCGTTTTTCGAGATCGATGGTCGAGGGAATCGTCGGCGCATTTTTGGCGCGCAGGGCCCGCACATCCGCCATGCGGACCTGCAACTCTGAGTTGCTCGGCTCAAGTGTCAGCGCAAACCGACCATTGTTGAGCGTGTATTCGTGGCCGCAATAGACGCGCATGTCGCCGGGCAGGCGCATCAGCTTGGACAGGCTGTCCCACATCATCGCAGGCGTGCCTTCGAACAGCCTGCCGCATCCCATGGCGAACAGCGTGTCGCCCGTGAAGACGGCATTGTCTTGCGTGAAAACGAACGCGATATGCGCGCGGGTGTGTGCCGGTATCTCCAGAACGCGTACCGCGCGCGATCCGAATTGCCATGGCGTGTCTTCGTCGACGCCCACATCGATGCCGGGGATGCGCTCGCGGTCCTTGGCCGGACCGACGATTTCGGCATGGAATTCTTCCTTGAGCGCCAGATTTCCGCCCGTGTGATCGAAATGGTGATGCGTATTGAGGATGTGCGTGAGCCTCAGTCCGCGCTCGGCGATCGCTTTGCGCACCGGTCCCGGTTCGGATGGATCGACCACGGCGCAGAGCCCGTCATCTCGCGAATGGATCAGGTAAGCGTAGTTGTCGCTGAGGCAGGGGACGAGTTCGATGGCGAGCGCTGTCATGGCTATCTCCCGGTCATGGCACCCTAGCAACGGGTGCTGCCCTGTTGAACCCGGCCGCGAGCAGGTTTACGCAGATTCCATGCTCGATGCGCTGGAGCTGTCATCCTTCTACGAAGAGCCCATGGGGCAGGTCACCCGCCGCCAGATCATGCGGCGCATTCGGCTTGCGTGGCCCGATCTGCGGGGATTGCGGGTGCTGGGCTATGGCTTCGCCCTTCCCTATCTCAAGGCCTGCCTGCCGGAAGCCGAACGCGCGCTGGCGTTCATTCCCGCCCAGCATGGTGCGGTCGCATGGCCTGCGGACCGCCGGCTTGTGGCTGTGGGCGAAGAAGGCGCGCTGCCGTTTCCCGATGCCTTTTTCGATCGTGTGCTGATGGTGCACGGCCTGGAATCGGCCGAAGCGACCCGGCCCCTGATGCGCCAGGCATGGCGGGTGCTGGCCGAGAGCGGACGGCTCATCGTGGTGGCGCCCAATCGCACAAGCCTGTGGGCCCAGGTCGAGCGTTCGCCGTTCGCCCATGGACGGCCGTTCAATCGCGCTCAACTCGAGACGTTGCTGCACGAGTCCCTGTTCCTTCCGGAGCGCTGGGACACCGCACTCTATTTCCCGCCGATCCGGTCGCGCCGGCTGGTCCGCAGCGGCATCGGCTGGGAGCGCATCGGCCGGCGTCTGTGGCCGAGGCTTGCCGGCGTTCACATCGTCGATTCATCCAAATCGATGTACGCGGTGGCGATCAACGACAAGGTCACGGCGCGGAAGCGCGTTCTCGCGACCGCCAATTGATCGTGACATGCACGAGTTTCCTGAAACTATTTCCACCATTCGGAAAGCTCGTCGACACTCTCGAGCGCGCGGCTATTTCGCATCGCACATACAGCCGCATAACGGGCATGCGATTTTCGTGCGCGTCTAATCCTTCAGTTCGACGATTGCCAAATTCGCTGGTTATTGTTCGCCATGCATGCCCGTCAATGGGGCTGCGCGCGCACGCATCCGTGATCGCACTTTGAACTCGCGCTTAGGCTCCTATGTCCCATCGTGCCGGTGCGTTGCCGGTTCGACCCAGGAGGAGTTCATGCGTAATCTGAAACTGGCGGCAGGCGTCGCCATCCTTTGTTCTACGCTTGCCGTAGGCGCTGCATCGGCCGACGCGCAGACGGCGAGCGTCACCGGCTGTCTCGACATGGCGCAGCAGGTGAAGGCCGCGCTGGCCACAAACGCGCAATCCGCGAATTATCAGGAAGCGGTGAAGCAGCAGGGCTACGGCCGCGAGTTCTGCAACAACAGTTATTATCGCAACGGCATCGATCACTACAGCCGCGCGCTCGCTCTTCTGGGCGTGAGCAAGGGCTGATCCGATCCGGCATTCGCCGGATGAAGGATCAGGTCCGGAACGCGAATCCGCCATCCCCCCGGCGGATCGCGTTCCGGATCACGCTTTTGCCGGCGCGCTTGCGGGCCGAAGCAGGAAGATCGCGCCTTCCGCGAGGAAATTCGGTCCCCAAGCTCCCGGAGTCATCGGGTGCGTATGCCCTTCGCCGCTGATGGCGACGGCCTGTTCGATGGTTGCATTGAAATCGTGCGCGAGCGCGACGAAATCGGCGATCGTGCAGAGATGGATGTTGGGCGTATCGCACCAGTCATAGCCCAGCGTGGCGGTTCGCGGCATGCGTCCTTCCACGAGAAGTGACAGGCGCACGCGCCAATGCCCGAAATTGGGCAGCGAAACGATCGAGCGCCGGCCGATGCGCAACAGATGCGCCAGCACCGCGCGTGGCGAGCGCGTAGCCTGAATCGTCTGGCTCAGAATCGCGACATCGAACACTTGCGAGGGATATTCGGCCAGGTCCGTATCGGCATCGCCCTGGATGACGGAGATGCCGCGCGCGACGCAGGCATTCACATTCTGCTGCGACAGTTCGATGCCGCGTCCGTCCACACC
>JBEKLK010000129.1:0-8843 GCA_050010235.1 Rhizomicrobium sp. | reverse complement strand
CGTTGCGAGCGAACCTTTCCGCCGCGCTCGACTAGCGAGAATACGGCTTCCTTGCCCATGCCGCCGATGTTACCGCGCTTGCGCTGCCCGACGTGCTTGTTTTTTTCCTTGCCGCCGATGAACGTCTCGTCAACCTCGACAACTTTTCCGCTGCCACCCATCGGAGCGAGATCGGTCTCCCGCAGGCTTTCACGGATGCGATGCATCAGGAACCAGCTAGACTTTGGGCTGATCCCCAACATGCGGCCGATCTGGAGGGCACTCATTCCCTTTTTGGACGACATAAGAAGCTGCGTAGCGGCGAGCCATTTGTTCAGGGGTATTTTGCTGCGCTCGTACAGCGTACCGACCGTCACAGTGAACGGCTGACGACATTCCTTGACGTTGCACTGATAGAGCCCCGGACGGTGTGACTTGCCTTCCATGAGCGTCGATTGGTCTACAACGCCGCAATGCGGGCAAACGCGGCCATCTTTCCAAATCCGTGCTTCAAGCCACTCGCGGGCTTTGTCGGCGTCTTGGAAAATCGGGTTTGAAAGAATGCCTTTGGCCATAGCCATATCTCCTATGGCTGATAATCTAGGCCTTGCGCTTTGCTATGTCAAGGTGATAATTCCCCTCGTGGGGGAAGGTGCTGAGCGCAGCGAAGCGGAAGGGGGGCCGCGGCTAAGTGGCCGCGAGCTTTCGTTCGATGGCCGCGAGCGCATCGGCGGCTTTCGAGCCGTCGGGACCGCCGGCCTGCGCGAGATCTGGCCGGCCGCCTCCGCCTTTGCCGCCCAGCGCTTCCGCGCCGATGCGCACAAGATCGATGGCGCTGATGCGGTCCTTCAGATCATCGGTGACGCCGACGACCAGCGAAGCTTTGCCTTCGTCCACCGCGACGAACGCCACCACGCCGGAACCGATCTTGCTCTTCGCGTCGTCGGCGAGGCTTTTGAGATCTTTCGCCGCCACGCCTTCGACCACGCGGAACACGACTTTCCTGCCGCCGATTTCACGGACGGTTTCGCTTTCGTCGCTGCGTGCAGGACCTGCCAGCGCGAGCGCGCGGCGCGCGTCGACCAGCTCGCGTTCAAGCTTGCGCCGTTCGTCGGCCAGTTGCGCCACGCGTTGCGGCAATTCGGCGGGACTCGTCTTGAGCACATTCGCCGCTTCGCGCGCCAGCTCCGCCTGGTGCGCGAGATGGCGGCGCGCGCCTTCGCTGGTCAGCGCATCGATCCGGCGCACTCCCGAGGCGACGGCGCTTTCCGACAGAATCGCGAACAGCCCGATATCCCCCAGCCGGCGCACATGCGTGCCGCCACACAATTCGACGGAGAACGGTTTGGCGGAAGCGGGATCCTCGCCCATGGTGAGCACGCGCACTTCGTCGCCGTATTTTTCGCCGAACAGCGCTTCGGCGCCCGCCTCGATCGCCTTGTCCGTCGGCATCAGGCGCGTGGAGACGTCGGTATTCTGGCGCAGGATGGCGTTGACGTCCGTCTCGATGCGTTCGAGTTCTTCCGGCGTGACGGCCTTCGGATGGCTGAAATCGAACCGCAGCCGGTCTGGCGCAACAAGCGAGCCCTTTTGCGAGACATGCGAGCCCAGCACGCGCTTGAGCGCGCCGTGCAAGAGATGCGTGGCGGAATGGTTCGCGCGCGTCGCCCGCCGCCGCTCGCCGTCGACCCGCAACTCGACCGCATCGCCGACCGCGAAACTGCCGCGCGCGATCTCGACGACATGCACATGCAGCGCGCCAAGCTTCTTTTCGGTATCGATCACCTTGCCTTCGGCGCCCTTGAGCGTGACCATCATGCCCTGGTCGCCCACCTGTCCGCCCGATTCGGCATAGAACGGCGTCTGATTGGTGAGGATGCGGACCGTCTCGCCCGCTTTGGCCGCGTCGACGCGCGCGCCGTCCTTCACGATGGCCACGATCGTGCCTTCGGCCTGTTCGGTGTCGTAACCGAGAAATTCCGTGGCGCCCAGTTCTTCGCGGATCGCGAACCACAATGTGTCCGTCGTCGCTTCGCCGGAACCTGCCCAGGCCCGGCGCGCTTCGGCGCGTTGATGCGCCATGGCGGTGTTGAAACCGTCCGTGTCGACCGTGACGCCGCGAGCCCGCAGCGCATCTTCCGTCAGATCGAGGGGGAAGCCGTAAGTGTCGTAAAGCTTGAACGCGACGTCGCCCGCGAGCCGATCGCCTTTGCCGAGATTGATTGTCGCTTCGTCGAGCAGCTTCAGGCCGCGCGCCAGTGTATCGCGGAAGCGGATTTCTTCGAGCTTCAGCGTTTCGCTGACGAGCGCTTCGGCGCGCTTGAGCTCCGGATAAGCCCCGCCCATTTCCGCGACGAGCGCCGGCACGAGGCGATACATCAGCGGATCTTTGGTGCCCAACAGATGCGCATGGCGCATCGCGCGGCGCATGATCCGGCGCAGCACATAACCGCGGCCTTCGTTGGACGGCATCACGCCGTCCGTAATCAGGAACGACGACGCGCGCAGATGATCGGCGATAATGCGGTGGCTCGCCGCCTGCGAGCCGTCGGCCGCAACGCCGCTGACGTCCGCGGACGCCGCGATCAGGTGGCGAAACAGATCGGTTTCGAAAACGCTGTGGACGCCTTGCAGAATGGTGGAGATGCGTTCCAGTCCCATGCCGGTATCGATCGACGGCTTCGGCAATGGCGTGCGCCCGCCATCGGCCGTCTGGTCGAATTGCATGAAGACGAGATTCCAGAATTCGACGTAACGATCGCCGTCTTCATCGGGCGAGCCGGGCGGTCCACCTGCAACCTTGTCGCCATGGTCGTAGAAGATTTCGGAGCATGGCCCGCACGGGCCCGTATCGCCCATCGACCAGAAATTCGCCGAGGTCGGGATGCGGATGATTCGGGAGTCCGGCAGGCCCGCGATTTTGCCCCACAGGCCGAACGCTTCATCGTCGTCGACATAGACGGTGACGGAGAGGCGCTCCTTGGGAAGATCGAAATCCTTCGTCAGCAATTCCCACGCGAATTGAATCGCGTCCGCCTTGAAATAATCGCCGAACGAGAAATTGCCCAGCATCTCGAACAGGGTCAGATGCCGCGCGGTGTAGCCCACATTGTCCAGATCGTTGTGCTTGCCGCCGGCGCGCACGCATCTCTGTGCCGACGTTGCGCGGCTGTAGGGCCGCTTTTCCTGGCCGGTGAAGACGTTCTTGAACTGCACCATGCCCGCATTGGTGAAGAGGAGCGTGGGATCGTTGCGCGGCACCAGCGGCGAGGAAGCCACGACCTCATGGCCCCGGGCCTTGAAGTAGTCGAGGAAGGTCGCGCGAATGTCGGTCAGCGTTTTCATATGCGCTTGTAGCCTTGGGGCGAATTCGCTGTCCAGAACACCCCCCAAAAGCGAAGGGGCGCCGCAAGCGACGCCCCTTCAGGAGCCGTTCCCATGCCAACAGGAACGACGTCAATCTTCCGCGGCGCTGTCCACGTCGTCCGGGGACGCATGCGTCAGGGACTGGCCGATAAGCCCCGCATTCTGCCGGATCTGGGCTTCGATCCGGGCCGAGACGTCCTTGTTCGTCTCCAGGAAATTCTTCGCGTTCTCGCGGCCCTGGCCGATGCGGTTGCCTTCGAAGGAGTACCAGGAGCCGGATTTCTCGACGATGCCGGCTTTGGCGCCCAGATCGATCAACTCGCCGGTCTTGGAAATGCCGGAGCCGTACATGATGTCGAATTCGACCTGCTTGAAAGGCGGCGCAACCTTGTTCTTGACCACCTTCACGCGCGTCTGGTTGCCCACCACTTCCTCGCGATCCTTGATCGAACCGATGCGGCGGATGTCGAGCCGGACGGAGGCATAGAATTTCAGCGCATTGCCGCCGGAGGTCGTTTCCGGATTGCCGAACATGACGCCGATCTTCATGCGGATCTGGTTGATGAAGATCACCAGCGTGTTCGACTTGGAGATCGAACCCGTGAGCTTGCGCAGCGCCTGGCTCATCAGCCGTGCCTGCGAGCCCGGAAGCTGATCGCCCATCTCGCCTTCGAGTTCGGCCTTGGGTGTCAGGGCCGCCACCGAATCGATCACCACGATATCGACGCCGCCCGAGCGCACGAGCGTGTCGGTGATTTCCAGCGCCTGCTCGCCCGTGTCGGGCTGGGAGATCAGCATTTCGTCGATGTCGACGCCCAGCTTGCGCGCATAGATCGGGTCTAGCGCATGTTCCGCATCGATATAGGCGACGATGCCGCCCTTCTTCTGCGCTTCGGCCACGGCATGAAGCGCGAGCGTCGTCTTGCCCGAGGATTCCGGACCGTAGATTTCGACCACGCGGCCGCGCGGAAGCCCGCCGATGCCCAGCGCGATATCGAGGCCGAGCGACCCGGTCGATACTGTGTCGGCCTCGACCACCTCGCGCTGGCCGAGCTTCATCACGGAGCCCTTGCCGAACGCGCGGTCGATCTGGGAAAGCGCGGCATCCAGTGCCCGCTTCCGATCGTTGCCCTCTTCCCGCTGAACCACTTGTAGATTCGCCTGTGCCATGTCCGCTCGTCTCCTTATTTCATAGCGCCCCCCAAATCCCAAGGGGCTCCGAACGGTCAATGTACATGCTTTGTTCTTGTTTGCAAGATGCCACGTAACTATTTGAAATAGATGCATTATTACAGATATGTTCCAGAATTGTTCAGCCGGTCCATGGAGCCGCTACCCAAAGTTCCAGCCAAGCGTGCTGCGGGTTTCGTCAATGACGGGAATCACCCCTCGGCCGGGCTCGGCGCGGGTGTCGGAAGACGGGCAAAGCGCGCTCAGATCCGCTCGATCTTTTCCGGCAATTCGAGCCAGCGGTGACGGCGATCCTGATAGACCGAACGCGCCGGCATGGGGAAATCGGGATCGGCGAACGCGCCGACCGCGACGGCGATCACGCCCGGCTGGACTTCCAATTCCCACCACACGCTCGATCCGCATGTGGGGCAGAAATGGAAATCGACCCAGTTGCCGTCGTCGGAGCCGCGGCGATATTTCGTGGAGCGACCTTCGATCGTCACGTGCTCTTGCGTAAACCGTGCGGTCACGCCGAACAGGCTGCCGGTGCGCTTCTGGCATTCGAGACAATGACACAGCGACACACGAATCGGCGCGCCTTCGCAGATCACGCGCAATTGCCCGCAGGAGCAGGCGGCGGTTTTGGTGCTCATGAATCGATCCTCCGTCAATCCCGGATCATCCTTCGCGCACGCGCAAAGACAATCGCTTCGTGCGCGGATTACCGCTCGCCCGCGCGCCGCGGCGCCGGCGCGCCGGAAAGAACGTCCTTCACCTTGGCGGCAAGCTGCTTGAGGCCGAAGGGCTTCGGCAGGAAATGCAATTCTTCCGCTTTCTCGTCGTGGCGGCGGAACGCTTCCTCCGCATAGCCCGACATGAAGATCACTGCCATGTCCGGACGCAGGCGCTTGACCGCGCGCACCAGCGTGGGTCCGTCCATGCTCGGCATCACCACATCGGTGATCAGCAGATCGATCTTGCCCTTGTGCGAATTGACGATTTCGAGCGCCTCTTCGCCGCCTGCCGCTTCCATCACATGATAGCCGCGCAGCTTGAGCGCGCGCGCGGCAAAGCTGCGCACGGCCTCCTCGTCTTCCACCAGCAGGATCGTATCCTGGCCCGTGATGTCGCGCGGCACGGCGCGTTCGGCGTCGACGGGTTGCACGGCCGGCTCGCCCCGATAGCGGGGCAGATAGATGCGGAACGTCGTGCCTTTGCCTTCCTCGCTGTCCACCGTGATGAAGCCGCCCGTCTGCTTGACGATGCCGTAAACGGTCGCGAGCCCCAGGCCCGTGCCTTGACCGACAGGCTTGGTGGTGAAGAACGGATCGAAGATCTTGCCGACATGCTCTTTCCGAATGCCGACGCCGGTATCGCGCACTTCGATGCGCACGTAATCGCCGGCCGGCATGATCGCGGTGCCGAGTGCGGAGGCTTCGGTCACGGATTCGTTCGCCGTTGCGATGGTCACTTCGCCGCCCTTGGGCATCGCGTCGCGCGCATTGACGACAAGATTGATGATGGCGTTCGAAATCTGCGTTTCGTCGGCATGCACGGGCCACAGATCGGCGCCGTGTTCGAGCTTGAGCTCCACGCCTTCGCGCAACAGCCGGCGCAGCATGAGCGCAAGCTCGCCCACGACATCGCGCAGGATGAGCACGCGGGGCTGCAACGTTTGCTTGCGCGAGAACGCGAGCAACTGACCCACCAGGGTGGCGGCGCGCAAGGCGTTTTGATGAATCTCGTTGATTTCCTTGAACGACGGATCCGCCGCCTGATGGCGCATCAGCAGAAATTCGCTGTTGCCGATGATGACGGTGAGCAGATTGTTGAAATCATGCGCCACCCCGCCCGCGAGCTGGCCGACAGCCTGCATCTTCTGCGACTGCGCGAATTTGGTTTCGAGCGCCTTCTGTTCGGAAACGTCGACCAGATAAAGGATCGCCCGCTTTGCTTCTCCCCCATTGCCCGGCCGCGCGTAAAGCTCCGCCATGCGGTCGGCCTGCCCGGCAGGGCGCACTTCGATGGGCGCGGTTTCGCTTCCGCCACCGATAGCACTGGCAATCGCTTCGCCGACGCCGGCCCGATCGGCCGGCTCGAGCGCATCGGCAAAGACCTTGCCCGCGAGCGGACCCGAAAGTCCGAAGAATTCCACGAAAGATGGATTGGCTTCCAGCAAACGTCCATCCGCGTCCGTCAGCGCAACACCGACGGGCGCATCCCTGAAGAAAGATGCGGGCGCCGCGGTCGCGATCGGCGATGACATGGGCACCGGCGTTTCTGCCACGCGGCCGAGACGCGGGGTGAACCACCAGGCGGTCTGTCCGTCGCGCAGCGGATGCACCGCGGCCGCGATCTCGCCGGCCGTGGTCGACACGATCTCCTCGCGCGCTTCGCCGGCGGCGGCACTGCGCGTGAGCCTGTACAAAGTCGCCGAAGACGCCTCGCCGGCCAGCGCCAGTTCGGGCGGAGGGGCGGAATCGCCCGCTTTCGCACCCGCCATCCCGCGATAGGCATCGTTGCAGTCGAGAACTGCGCCATCCGCGCCCGTCACGACCCACGCGACATTGGCCCGTGCGGCCGCTTCCGCCACCCGGCGAGCTTCCAGCGAACCGGTGCGCTCGCGCGGCCAGACGGCATAAAAGAACAGCGATGCAACCGCGCCGATCCCGGCCACAAGAAGCAATCCCAGCCAACGGGACGCTTCCGGCGCAGCAACCGCCAACCCGGCCGCCATCAGGGCCAGGAACACAAAGCCGAGCGCCGCCCAGCGCCAGGCGCCGGCGGGCAATCCATAAGTTCCTGGAGAAAGGCTGCGAACGGCACTCACGGCTGGTTCCCGAAGCGAGTCGGCAGACTATCAGTGCCGCAGCGCTCCCGTAAGGCGCATGACATAGCCGATGACCTGGGCGACCGCCTTGTAATGCTCCGGCGGCACGGCTTCGTCCAGTTCGACGGAGGCATAGAGGGCACGGGCCAAAGGCGGGTTCTCGACAATGGGAACTTCCGCCTCCTCGGCCACGGCGCGGATACGCAACGCCAGCGCGTCGACGCCCTTTGCCACGCAGATCGGCGCGGCCATCTTGCCGGATTCATATTTGAGAGCGATGGCGTAGTGGGTCGGGTTGGTGATCACCACGGTCGCTTCGGGGACCGCAGCCATCATGCGGCGGCGCGCGCGTTCATGGCGAACCCTGCGGATCCTCGCCTTGACGGCGGGATCGCCGTCCGTCTGGCGGAATTCGTCTTTCACTTCCTGTTTGCTCATGCGGTTGCGCTTGATGAAGCGATAACGCTGCAGCGAATAATCGAGCACGGCCACGATGGCGAGGACGGACAGTGCGGCAACCATGATGCGAATGATGAGATGCCCCATGTCGGCAGCCATATCGGCGGCCGATTCGTCCAGCAGCTCGCCCAATTGGCCGCGCATGGGCCATACGGTCGTCCACACCACAGTGCCCACGATGGCGAGCTTGATCATCCCTTTCACCAGATTGGTCGCGCCTTCCAATCCGAACAGGCGCTTGAGCCCGCTTAAAGGCGACAATTTGGAGAGATCTGGCTTCAGGCGTTCCCCGGAGAAGACAAATCCGCTCTGGAGCAGATGGCCCGCGAGCGCCATGCCCACGAGAATAGCGAAGACCGGCGCGAACAGCAGACCGACATGCAGAATGATTGTGCCGAACAGCGCCACCACACCGCTCGAATCCACCTGCATCTGATCGGGCTGTTCGAGGAAGACGCGGAACATCGTCGCGAAACTTTCCGCCGTCGACTTTCCGAAGATGGCGATCGACAGCGTGCCGCCCAGAAGCACGACGAATGTCGTGACCTCCTGGCTCTTGACGATGTCGCCTTTTTCGGCGGCCTGGTCGAGACGCCTTTGAGTAGGCTGTTCTGTTTGTTGCGATTTGTCTTCGGCCATGGATCAGCCGAAATTCGCCATCTGCGTGGCGTAAAAATTGAGAAACACGGTCATCATGGAACCGATCAGCAATGCCATCAGCATGAAGCCGAAGAGAACGTTGATCGGCATGGCGACGAAAAAAACCTGCATCTGCGGCATCATCCGCGCGAGAAGCCCGGTCGCGGCATTGATCGTGAAAGCGAAGACAATGAACGGCGCGGCCAATTGAAGGCCCAATGCGAACGCGCCGCTGACGAGCCGCACCGCCAGTTCCGCCATGTCGCCCGTGGGCAATGCCGCGCCGGGCGGGATCAACGTGTAACTGCCCTGGATCGCGCCGATCGCCAGATGATGCAGATCGGTCGCAAAGATGAGGACCGCGCCCAGCAAAGACAGGAAATTTCCGATGATGGCG
>JBEKLK010000128.1:0-8873 GCA_050010235.1 Rhizomicrobium sp. | reverse complement strand
GCAGATCCTGCGCGATGTGTTCGGCTTCTCCGCGTTCCGGCCCGGGCAGGAACAGGCCATGGACGCCGTGCTGGGCGGGCGCAGCGTTCTCTCCGTGATGCCGACAGGCTCAGGCAAATCCCTGTGCTTTCAGGTGCCGGCACTGGTGCTGGGCGGACTGACGATCGTTGTGTCCCCGCTGGTGGCGCTGATGCAGGATCAGGTGGCGGCGCTCCGGCTCGTGGGCGTGGCGGCGGACACGATCAATTCCTCAAAAGATCGCGACGAAAATGTTGCCGCGTGGCGGCGCGCTGCGTCAGGCGAGACCCGCCTTCTTTATCTGTCGCCCGAACGGCTGATGACCGGGCAGATGCTGGCGGCGCTTGCGAGGCTTCCCGTCCGGCTGATCGCGATCGACGAAGCGCATTGCATTTCGCAATGGGGTCCCGCCTTCCGGCCCGATTATGAATCGTTGTCTCGCCTGCGCGAAGTGTTTCCCCGCGTGCCCATCATGGCGCTCACCGCCACCGCCGACGAAAGCACGCGGGCCGACATCGCAGTGCGGCTGTTCGGCGGCGCGGTCGAGCAGATCGTGCTCGGCTTCGACCGGCCGAACATTGCGCTGACGGTGGCGGCCAAGCAGAATTGGAAACAGCAATTGCTTTCGTTCGTGCAGTCGCATGCGGGGCAAAGCGGCATCGTCTATTGCCTGTCCCGCAAGCGGACGGAAGAAGCCGCTTCCCTGCTCGCCGCGGAAGGCATCAAGGCGCTCGCCTATCATGCCGGCATGACGAAGGAGGCGCGGGACGCGAACCAGAACGCGTTCATGACCGAACCCTATACCGTGATGGTGGCGACGATCGCTTTCGGCATGGGCATCGACAAAGCCGATGTGCGCTATGTGTTCCACACCGATTTGCCCGCGAGCCTGGAGAGCTACTACCAGGAGATCGGGCGCGCGGGCCGCGACGGCCAACCGGCCGAGGCACATATGCTGTTTGGGCAGGGCGACATCCGCATGCGCCGCATGTTCATCGACCAGGAAGAATCGAGCGACGATCGCAAGCGCCGCGAACACCAGAGGCTCGCCGCACTGGTCGCCTATTGCGACGCGTCCGCCTGCCGGCGCCATATGCTGCTCGGTTATTTCGGCGAAGCGGCGGATAGTTGCGGCAATTGCGATATCTGTTCGAGCCCCATCGAGTTGTCCGATGGAACGCCGGAGGCCCGCCAGATCCTGCATATCGTCGAGCGTACGGGCGAGCGTTACGGCGCGACGCATATTGTCGATGTGTTGCGAGGCGCGCAGACGGAAAAAATCGTCGCGAGCGGACATCACCGGCTGCACGCCTTCGGGTCCGGCACCGCGCGCAAGAAGGACGAATGGCGGTCGCTGATCCGCCAGCTCGCGTCAAACGGATTTCTCCATCACGACGTTGCCGGATTTGGCGGCTTGAGCCTGACCGAAGACGGCCGTGCGCTGCTGCGCGGCGAAAAACCGTTTCTGCGCCGCAAGGAAGCGGCTCTCGGCGTCACACGAAAGGATCGTGCCGCGCAAGCAGCGGCCGCGCTGAGCGATGAAGAGGCAGCGCTGCTGGCAGCTCTGAAGAAGCTGCGCCTGACGCTTGCGGCGCGGCGCCATCTGCCGGCCTACCTGATCTTCTCCGACAAGTCGCTTCTCGAAATGGCGCGCGCCACGCCACGAAACTTGCGCGAGTTCGCCATGATCGGCGGCGTCGGCACGTCGAAGCTGCGCGACTTCGGCCAGGTGTTCGTGGACGCGATTGCGGCGCATCGAGCCGCATAAGACAATCGGCGCCCGCATGACGCGAGCGCCGATTTGCAAAGCCGGTACCAGCTTCGCGTGACTTACGGGCGATCGTGATCCCACCCGCGATGTTCCCAGTTCCAGCGGGTATCATGCCAGTGGTTCCACTGGTGCCAGCCGCCGCGATACCAGAACTCCGGGTGGTCCGCATTCCAGCGATAATAGTGCGGGCCGGTCACAACCGTTCCGTCGAAATCGACGTCGCCGCTATAGACCGGGTAACCGCAGTCGCCATCGTAGTAGTAATTATAGCTGGCGCATGGGCCGGGGGGATAAAACCCATCATTGTAGTAGTAACCCGGTGCGGGACCGCCGACACCCACGCCGACGCCCACGCCTCCCACGCCCACACCAACGTGGACGCCTTGGGCCATCGCAGGCGTCATGAAGGTCAAACTTGCACCGACCAGCGCTGCTGCGGCCGTTGCTGTCAGGTTGATACGCATTTCTTGTTCTCCTTTTGCATGAACCCCAGCGGTGGACGCGGCCACATTGGCGCTCCCGAGAAAAGGAAAACGCGATGATGCGCGGAAGGTTTCCGGCATCTATGATAGGGCGAGAAGCAGCAATTGTTAGCGAGCGGCGGGCAATTACACCGCGCGTTCGCCGGTCGCAGAACTGGCGATTCGGACCGCGGCGATCTGCGTATGCGCGACGGTCACCGCGGTTCCAGGTTGGGCATTGCCAACCTCGATGTGGGCCTGCAACTGCTTCGCCAAGGCCTGAACGATACTCGTACCCAGACCGGGTTTGGCGTCGGCGGCGTCCGCGGGCATCCCGATGCCGTTGTCGGTCACCGACAATGCCCAGTTGGGCCCATGCGAATGGTAACCGACCTTGATCTTGCCGTTGCGATCTCCCGGAAATGCGTGTTTGAGCGCGTTGATCACCAGTTCGGTGACGATCAGGCCGAGACTCACCGACACATCCGCGGCGGACGTGCTGTCGTCGACACTCACATCCAGCGACAATTGATTGTGGTCGCGGATCATCGATGCGCCGATGCTGTTGCACAGCGCAGTGAAATAGGGCCGCAATTCGACGTCGCTTGCACTGGACGTCGCAAGCTGCTGCTGGAGGGCGGCGACGGACATCACGCGCTGGTGCGCGTCGAACAAATGAGTCCGGGTCTCGTCGGATTGCACCTTGCGCGCGCTTTGCATCAGCACGCTGGCGATGATCTGAAGACTATTGGCGACCCGATGCTGAAGTTCCTGGAGAAGGACCGCTTTCTCCTTCAACAAATCGTCCTTGAGTTTCTCGGCAATGCGCGCATCGGTGACATCGGACACCGCCACAAGAAGCCGGACATTGGTCTCGTTCCCATATTCGAGCTTCTCGGCATTCAGCACCAGACGGCGGTTTTCCCGCCCGGCGCGAATGAGATCGACCTCGTAACCTTCGATTTCGGCAAAGCCCGACGCCGCTGCAAGCAGCAGCGTGTTGAGTTGTGGCATGTCCCATTCGCCCGCGCCAAGCTTGCGAAGTGGACAATCCGGCACGCTGCCCGGATCGATTTGAAACGCGCGGCAGAACGAATGGCTTGCCGCAATCAGCGTCAGGTCGCCGTTCAGCAGCAACAGAGGCGCGGTCGACGAGGCGATGACCGCCAATGCGAGATTCAATGACACATCGGAATGAGCAGTCGTTTGGGGAGCCATGGCTGCCCCTTTCTGGGAACCGGAGACTCGCGAAGCGAAAGTCATACCCGGGCTTAATTTTTTGGCGAATCGACTAAACGTCGGCTAAAGCCGCAATTCCATCGTCAGGCAACCTTAGCACAGTTTCCGCCGTGATCACCGAACAATCGACCGGGCGCAGGATGTGAGCCGAACAGCTCACTTAGCGCGGTCGCCACATGTTCGGCGGTATAGGGCTTGAGGATAAACCTGCCGTTTGCAGGCAGTTTGTCCCCGATGTTCAGTCCCGAAGTCACAATCAGATGAATCGGCGGCCAGCGGCCCCGTATCGCATGTGCCAGTTTCAGCCCGTTCATCGAACCCGACATGTTGATGTCGGTGAGGACCGCTCGAATGTCGCGGCGGCTCTCGAGAATCCCGATCGCCTCGTCCGCATCGCAAGCTTCCACGCCGACAAACCCGGCGTCTTCCACCATATGGACGGCACTCATTCGTATGAGCGCTTCGCTTTCTACGATCAGAACGACTGGTTTTTCCACAATTTACCTGTGTTTTGGCTGGGCATCGGCGCCAAGGAGGCAGGAAACCACATTTCCCCCGCTAGATAACGCGCAAGCCGCCATTAGGCTGCGTAAATGAGATTTCTTGGATTCCGGCCTCAAAGCGAAACCGCGGCTAGGCCAGCGCAGCTCGCTTGGCTTCGCCCACCACAGTGTCGAACATCTCTTCCGTCAGCACGCCGGTGTTCGTGTTGTAGCGCGAGCAATGATAGCTCGCGATCAGCGCGACGCGGTCGGTGTCGTGGTGCGCGCCATGGGCGAAGGGGTGCGATTTCTTGGGGATCGCGAGCGCCGACAACACGCTGTCATGCGCGACGCGGCCGAGCGTCAGCACGGCCTTCAGGTTCGGCATGGCCGACAATTGGGTGGAAAGAAACTGCCGGCAGGTGTTGATCTCGACGGGCAGGGGCTTGTTCTCCGGCGGCACGCAACGCACGGCGTTGGTGATCGCGCAGTCGACAAGCATGAGGCCGTCGTCTGCTCGCTTGTCATAATTTCCGCGCGCGAGCCCATGTTTGAGGAGCGTCGCGTAGAGCAGATCGCCGGCATAATCGCCGGTGAAGGGCCGGCCCGTGCGGTTGGCGCCCTGAAGCCCCGGCGCCAGGCCCACGATCAGGAGCCGCGCGCTCGCGTCACCGAACGACGGCACCGGCGCGTTGAAGTAATCGGGATAGGTCCTGCGATTGGCGCTGCGGAACACCGCGAGCCGCGGACAGAGTTTGCAATTGTGCGGCGGTTCGCCTTCGGTCACGGGAAATATCAGACCAGCGCGCGGCCGGTCGCGCGTTCCAGCACGCGCAAGGGCGATTTGGTTTCGTCCGCCATGGCCTTAACCGGCAGATAGAATGTCTGCTCGAACAGATGCTGGCCGCCCATCGCGGCATGCGAGACCTGATCGGTGAAGACGATCCAGGTGGAGCCGGGCGGGAAGTGGAATTCGTTCTGCACGATGTCGCGCTGGTAATCGTCCCGGCCTTTCATCGTGTCGTGGATATTCAGCATCAGATGATCGTAGGGCGTGCGCACGCCTTTGGTAATGCCGACGCTCTTCATCAGCCAGGCGCTGCCCGGCAGCGGCTTTGAAACCGCCGGCGCGAAATGCCGGGCCACGTTTTCGAACCGGTCGCCCAGCCGCCAGTGACGGCTTTGCGCGCCCGGATTCACATTCGTGAAGACGCGCAGGATGCGGCGTTGGCCGGCGGGCGAGGAGGGAAACGCGTCCACATGCAGGCGCGTGTCGTCCTTGCGCGGGCTGGTTTCGCGGCCGTCGATCTCCACAGGGCGAAAGCTCGTGCGGCCGCGGATCAGCGCCGGGGCATAATGCGGGACGAGGCGCGTCACCAGTGCGGTCGCGTGATCGCTGTAGCGGCGCATCATGACGGCGATGGCCGCGACGTCGTCCGTACTTCCCCGCGCGTGTTTCACGGCCCCGGTTCCTGGATCGAAACTCACATTCTTGGCGCCGGCATCGACGGAGCCGGGCGACAGGAAGCGCGCTTCGGCCGCCGACAGCGCAAAGGCGAGCCGGGGGAAATAGAGCACCTTGCCGTTTTCCAGCGCATCGACGGGCGACCCCGCCATGTTGGTGCGCGCGGGTTCGTCCCAGGATTCGAGATCCAGGGTTTCGATAATCTCGGAAATCTCGCGCGACGGCGCGCCCGTCATGGTTGCTTCCATGCCAGTACAATAGCGCCTGAGCCGCGATTGCGGAAACGACTTCCCAACCCATTCCTGGGGGCAGGTGAAAGCCGTCAGGCCGTCTGGGCGTATTGCTGCTGGGCTGCGGGCGCCGCCTGCACGGAGCGCGGACCGCCTTCACGCATGATGACGGCCTTGAGTTCTTCCAGCTCGATGAAATTGTCGGCCTGGCGGCGCAACTCGTCGGCGATCATGGGCGGCTGGGTGCGGATCGTGGAGACGACGCTGACGCGGCGGCCCTTGCGCTGCACGGCTTCGACGAGCCGGCGGAAATCGCCGTCGCCGGAGAAGATCACGATGTGATCCACCATCTCCGCCATCTCCATCACGTCGATGGCGAGTTCGATGTCCATGTTGCCCTTGACGCGGCGGCGGCCCTGGCTGTCGGTGAATTCCTTGAGCGGCTTCGTCACCACGGAGAAGCCGTTATAGTCGAGCCAATCGACGAGGGGACGGAGCGGAGAAAATTCCTGATCTTCGGCGACGGCCGTGTAATAAAACGCGCGCACCAGCAAACCTTTGCGTGCGAAAAGCTCCAGCAGCCGCTTATAGTCGATATCGAAGGCAAGGCCCTTGGCTGCACCGTAAAGGTTGGCGCCATCGACGAACAATGCGAGCTTTTCCTGGGGGTAGAACAACATGCAACTCTCCATGTTTATCGCGACCGGCATAATTGCGGCCAATTCGGTAATCCCCCCGACGGCCCACACGCGTTCTAGAATATTCGCGAGCCGTTGCAAACGATCCTTTTGGAGTGTCGCGTGATTTTGATCGCTCTTGGCTCGAATCTTCCGTCGCGCGCGGGAAGTTCCGCTGAAACATTGCGCGCAGCGTTGCACGAGCTGGCGCAACGCGGTGTCGTGCCCGCGCAAGTTTCCGCTTTCTATGCGACACCGGCATGGCCGGATCCCGCCGATCCATCCTATGTTAACGCTGTTGCGCGCGTCGACACGAGCCTCGCGCCGGATGCGCTGATGACCGCGCTGCACGCGGTCGAACGCATGTTCGGCCGCATCCGCAGTGCGCGCAATGCGCCGCGCACGCTCGATCTCGATCTCCTGGATTATAACGGGCGCATCGAAGGCGGACCTCCCGTGCTGCCGCACCCCCGCATCGAAGCGCGCGGCTTCGTGCTCGTGCCGCTTGCCGAAATTGCGCCGCTCTGGCGACATCCCGTTTCGGGCCGCGATGTGCGCGCATTGATCGATGCGTTGCCGGAAGCCGACCGCCAAATCGAGCGTCTCGGTTAAGAACTGTTCCAGCTAATCCCGGCGCCATGCCGCGGCGGCATCCCTCGAATTTCCGTTTCGGAATGGCTAGGGTGTGCGGACTTCAGCGGAGACTCGCAAATGAAATCGATACTTCCGCTTATCGTGCCGGTTCTGATCGTCGCCCTGATCCTGCGCCGGAGCATGACCTCGCGCACGGTAAGGGTTCAAACGATGTGGATCAGGCCGGCGATCCTGCTGATCCTGGCCTGCGTCACGCTCGCGACGACCCGGTTGCCGGGACCGATTGCACTTGCCGCATTCGTTGCCGCCGGCCTTGTGGGCGCCGGCGTCGGATATTTGCGGGCACGACATCTGGAATTGTCCGTGGATCCGGAAACCGGCGTGGTTTCCAGCAAAGCGACGCCGATCGGTACGATCCTGATCGTCGGTTTGGTCGCGGTGCGCATCGGGCTGAGATTTGCGTTTCCGGAGATGGGCGCCAATCCGGGAGGGCATGTGGCCGCCGATGCCGTCGCGTGGACAGACGGCGCGCTCATCTTTTCCGCGGCGATGCTGGTGACGCAGGCCATCGAGATCTGGCTGCGCACGCAACCGCTTCTCGCCGAGCATGCCGCGCGCCGCATTTCGCCGACCGGCCAGCCGTAAGCTCGCTTCCGACCGCGATCATCTTTTCGTGAGGACGCCCGGCGCGCGGCGGATTGCGTCGGTCTTGTGGGCCGAAACCAAGTCGCGCGTCTCCAATCGAGCTAATATTTCGGGTCGGCCCGATTCGGCCCCAGCGAAACTTGGGGTCGCTTTTACTATAGTAATTATATAGAGTAATCGTTATTCTGATGGGCGCGGGAAAGGCAGTAGACCTATGGCCGAGCTGGTAACGACCGCTTTCGTCGATGGCATAATATCCATCGGCACGCATAACAACGTACATCGCGTGGTGTTTTATCGTCTTGGCGCCGGCGACAAACCTGAGCCGGCACTGGAGTTGATATTTCCCACCAGTTCGCTCGCGGGTCTTGTCGCCGCGCTGTCGCAGCTCACGGGGGGCGAGGCAGCTTCTCGTGGCACGCCGCCGCCCGCAATCAAAAGAGGATCGACTTGAACGGAGTTTCCGCCGGAACTGCCGATTTGCGATCCACCAAACGGCGTTTGGCGCGTTTCTCTTGCCGGAGGACGTCAAAATGGAACTCTATCGAGTCGAATGGCGAACCCAGGGTGGCGGCAAGCTGGCAGGGTCTTTCTCGCTCCCCGACGACGATGCCGCAATGGATCTGGTCCTTGACGACCTGAAGATGCCGTTCGCGAAAATCGAAGTGTGGCGCGGCGAGGATCGGGTGTTTGCCTGGGAAGCCCATCCCTGGATGCACTGATCCGGCTGATGGAGAATTGGACACCGCCCGGTCTACGAGCGGCGGGCTGCCCTTGCTCCGACTGGCCCCATTCTATATGGTGCGCCGCCTTCTTGATATTTGAGGCCGGATTCGGCCTCTAAGCCTCTGGCAAACCCAAGGAAATCCGAATGGCTCGCGTTACCGTCGAAGATTGCGTCGACAAGGTCTCCAACCGGTTCGATCTGGTGCTGTATGCGGGTTACCGCGCGCGCCAGCTTTCGGGCGGAGCGGACCCGATGGTGGACCGCGATCGCGACAAAAACCCGGTTGTCGCCTTGCGCGAAATCGCCGCCAAGGAGATCAAGCCGGACGAGGTGAAGGAAGAATATATCCGCAGCCTCCAGAAGCACGCCGAAGTCGACGAGCCGGAAGAAGCCCGCTCCGACGAGGATCTGGGCCGCGAGGACCCGCAATACCGGGCCGTCACCGAGGAAGAACTCCTGCGTGCCCTCACGACCGAGGCGCAGCGCCGGGCAGAACCCCAGCCGGAACCCGAAGCCGATTACGAAGAATAGTCGTTCGAGTTCGGTATTTTCCGATTGAACGAA
>JBEKLK010000127.1:0-8899 GCA_050010235.1 Rhizomicrobium sp. | reverse complement strand
AAATTGAGAAACCCGCTCGGCCGTTCGGTCGGGCGGGTTTTTCTTTGGCGGATGGGGTGATAGCGCTGGGGCCGAGTAGCGGACTGAAAATCCGCGTGTCGGTGGTTCGATTCCGCCCCTGGGCGCCAGCAAAATCAAATACTTAGCTATACGCCGTGATCGGCGAAAAGTGTCTGGGGTCACGCTCGGGGTCACATTTTGGCGCGGCGGCCACGATCGGCATTTCATTGTAGGTCCGGCCGAACAGTTTGCGGCCCGTCAGGTCCTTCCGCACACCGCCCCATTGTTTGAAGAAGAACGCAACGTCCGCCCTGCGGCACTGGCGGAAGATTGATTCGACCCACACGCGCTGCATCGGTCGTGCGCGTGGCCCGCTCTCGCCGCCTACGATCACCCAATGAATACCGTCGAGCGGAAGCGGATCGAGCGGGCCAAGCAACGGCTCGCACGACAGAAAGCGAACCGCAGCGGGCACGCGTGCGAGATTATGGACGCGCTCGATCACGTCCATGTTCTCAATACTGACGCCCATCCAAATATTGCTTGCCCAATTGAGTTCGGGCGCTAACTCAAGAAGCCTGTCGCTGCGCTTCGTCAAAATCTGAAACGTGTGCTGCGGGCATTCCACCATCGTCTTGAAAACGCGTTGGATGAACTCCAATGGTACGCCAGTTTGAAATAGATCGCTCATTGAGTTTACGAACACCGTGCGCGGCTTCTTCCACTTGCGCGGCAGGTCCACCAAATCATCTTGCAGCGTCAGCTTGAACCCGCGCGCGTAGCGTTTGCTGCCGGCCGCATGAAGGCGCTTCGCCATGCGAGCGGCGTAGCAGTGCTTGCAACCCTGGCTGATTTTCGTGCAGCCCGTGACCGGGTTCCACGTCATCTCAGTCCACTCTATGTGCGTCGCCGTTGCCATCGTCCCGCCACTAAAAAAGTCTGCCCTGCGGCGAGACGTTACAAATCTTTCCCCAAAACTCCGATGCGAGTTCGTGCCTCGCGACGAAAACGAGCCAATAGAGCGGTTGATTGTTGCCGCCCGATACCTTTTCGATACCCTCAGAGGGTTGCATGTCGAGGCCGCGAATGAGACTAAGCCAATGGTTGAAAATCCCCGTTCGCACATTCCTATCGACTTCGGACGTGTTTACAACCTTGCGCCAGCCCGGAGCGAGCCGATCGAGCGGCCCGTTTGGATCGTCGATGTAGCGTCTAAGGTTGCGGTTCAGGTCTTGCGCGCTGACGTGGATCAATAGGTCCATGCGCTTGACTGCCGCCAGCCGTTCGATGATCGAGAAGGGCAGGTCGTCCAAGCTGAACGGATCGAGGAACGCGAAGTGCAGGCCGTAGGGGTTCAGGCGATCGACGATCGACCCAACGATGTACTCAGCTTTTCCGACAGACTTGTGTGATCGAAAGCCTGCTGCGCCAAGACGGCTCTCCGCAGCGTCCACGGTCGTCGCGTTTTCGTCAGCGATGTAGATGTCATTGAACGGTGCGCCGCCGTCGTGTGCCTTCCGTGCGGCGACAAGCGGGCTTCCCTCGATCAACGCCCCGGTTGGAATGCGTGAGCGGCCGGGGCCGGAATATAGGTCGATGTATGTTGCGCCCGCTTGGTTGATAAAACCCTTGCGAACGCCTCGCGCAATGTCAACGTACCGCTGCAAACGGTCGTGCTTCTCCAACGCCCATTCGCCAGCGTCCGAAACGGGCAACCCGTCGTCTTGGAGAACGGTCACTGAACCTTGCCGATTGCTTCGCTTACGGACCATATCTGATTTACTCGCGTTAGGTCCAATGGGCCGGCCCTGTGATCACGACCGTCACCTTGCGGCGACAGCCCTTGCAATAGAATCCTGACACGGCCGTCCATAATGGGACTTGGCCCGCGTTTGGCTTCAGCCGCTTCAGCTGATAGGCGTGCATCTGTCGAAACCGCGAGCAACGCTGACACGTAATGATGACCGGCATGTCCGCGAACACGGCCCGTTCAACGGTCGTGACGGGACCGTGATAGCGACGGAAGCCCATGAGGCGCGGCTACTCAACATCAATCCGCCGCGCCGGCCGCGATCCTTCGCGCTCGCATCGCCTCTGTTCTTCTAGCTTCCATTCGTCATCCGTCACTATGCGATAGCCGCTCAGGTCACGATTGACGAAGCGGCGCATAATCTCCGCGCGCGCCTTGTCGTTATCCAATAGCTTTGATCGCAGGGCAGGCGGCGGTTCTGCGTTGTCGCCGTCCGACACGTCATCCGTTTGCGTAAGCGATAGGTGCATGTCGCCGTTGAAGCGACCGAAGGCGTAGTCGCATCTCGCGAAGGCCATCAACCGTGCAAACGCTTCCGACAGCGTGAGGCCCCAGCCTTGCGCGCCATCATCGTCGGTGACCGAAAACACCGTGTAGCCCATTGGTCCCATCTCCCTTGCCTTTTGGAGGCTCTGGAAGTATGAGAACAATAGGAGAACGAAACCAAGAAGTCCAGTGTCCTGCAACGGGGTTGCATCATTCCCTCGCTGGTGCCTCCCTAGTGCCTGGAACTGATCTGCTTCGCCTCGCCTTTGGGGGACACGAAACTTGCTGAATACAAACGAGGTTCGCGCCCGCGCGGCAGAGTTCGCGCGCGAATGGGAAGATGCACATTACGAGCGCGGTGAAGCGCAGTCTTTCTACAATGACTTCTTTGGCGTCTTCGGCGTGAAACGCCGGCAAGTCGCCACGTTCGAAGAACCCGTCAAAAAATTAGGCGGAAAGCACAAAATCTGGTGACGCCATACAGATCCACTCGAGTCTGGTAGCGGGGTCACGAGCAATGAGCCACGATGTTCAGCGGCAGATGAATCAAACTTCGATTTCCGGGCTCGGGATTTTCGTGTAGTATCGTTTTGCGATTTGCTTGCGTCGTTCTTTGACAATGTGGATTCCCAACGGATGC
The DNA here is from genome assembly GCA_050010235.1 of Rhizomicrobium sp. Lineage (GTDB taxonomy): Bacteria > Pseudomonadota > Alphaproteobacteria > Micropepsales > Micropepsaceae > Rhizomicrobium. The sequence goes on along the minus strand of JBEKLK010000127.1, from coordinate 5,963 downwards.
CGATGTTTGGCGTGAGCCAATAACAGGCGAATAACAGGTCGGGAACAGGCGAAGTATCAGGTGAAATAACAGGCGGAGAGACGGGCAGGAACAGGCGAGACCGCGGCGCATTGCCTGGGTTTTTCCGGTTGCAATTTTTGGGTCACTCCTCTTCGCATGTTGACGGCAACCCATGACGTGCGGAATTTGCAAATTCTCTCGCGTCATAACCTCCTGACCCGCCAACAAATTCGTGCGCAAAACTCGCCAAAGATTCGATGTTCGTTCCAACTTTATTTTCAAGATTCGGTTTCATGCGATTGCGCGCGCGAGGCTGCGCTCCCATGTTGGATGTTCTCCCGACGTGGAGATCGCACATGGAAGCTGCACAGGCCGACATTCAAATGCGCTGGAAGACGGCGCAGTCCGGCGTGTGCGAACGCCTGCTATCGCGCGAAGACGGTCTGCGCAATGTCAGCCGGCCGGGTGTCTCTGCGATTTCGGGAAAACAAGGTTTTGTGGGAGCCAATAAAGGCTTGAATACAGGGAAAATAACAGGGCTCACAACAGGGCTCGTAACAGGGATCTGGAGCCCTGTTTCGCCGACTCAAGCAATTGAATTTGCACAAAATTCCGGAAGCGAAAAATTTTTGCAGAAAAATCGGCTGTGCCATCGTGGATTTTGGGGGAGGGTTTTCGGTTCGCAGGGAGGACAAACGTTGGAATTGGGAGGCGCAGGCGCGAAGCCCGCGCTAACCTGAGTCCATGTTGCCAAAACCATTTTCCTGGGACCGGGACGCCGCACGCGCGGGCCGCTACGACGGCAAGTTCATCATCGGCGTGAAGACGACGGGCATCTATTGCCTGCCGTCCTGCCGGGTGCATCCGCCGAAGCCGGAAAACGTCCGCATGTTCAAGACGGAGGAGGACGCCAAGGCGGCGGGCCTGCGGGCCTGCAAGCGTTGCCGCCCGGACCTCTTCTATAAAGGCGAGGACTGGAACGTTTCGCTGTTCGAAGGTCTGGCCCAGCGCGTGCGCGCGGCGCCGGAAACTTTCGCCGATGCCTCGGCGCTGGCGGCGGCTTGCGGCGTGAGCCAGACGAAACTCGGAGAATTGATGCGCGACCACGCGCATCTGGCGCCTGCGAACTGGCTGCGGCGCGAGCGCGTGCGCGCCGCCTGCCGGCTTCTGCTCGATACGGCGGACCGCATCGCCGATATCGGTTTCGCCGTCGGGTTCGAGAGCGAATCGGTGTTCCACCGCCAGTTCCTGGCGCTTACGCGCATGACGCCGGGCGCCTATCGCGCGCTTGCCGGCGCATCGGTATTCACGCTCCATTTGCCGGCAGGCTGGCGCATGCAGGAGATCGTCGCTTATCACGGACGCGATCCCGAAAGCCCTTGCGAGAAAGGCGAGGGCAACAGGATCTGGAAGGCGCTTGCGACATCGGACGGCGTCGCCGTTCTCGAAATCTCGCTGGAAAGCGACGGCGCGTGGTGCCGTGTCCATGCGGCGAAGAAATTGAGCCGCGAGAACATGGCGTTCGTTCACGCGGCGGCGTTGCGGATGCTGGGCCTCAACGGCGAAGTGACGCCGTTCGAAAAGCGCATGTCCGAAAGTCCGGCGACCGCGCTGTTCCTCCGTCGCAAGGGCCTGCGCGTCCCCGCCATCCCGACCGGCTTTGACGGCCTGTGCTGGGCCATCATCGGCCAGCAGATCAATGTGAAATTCGCGGGCGCCTTGCGTCGCGAGATCATCCAGCTCGGCGGCGAGCGGGCGCCCGGCGGCATGATCGCCCACCCGTCGCCGGAGCGGGTGATCGATATCGGCGCGGCGGCACTCACCAAACGCCGCTATTCGCGCTCGAAGGCGGATTATCTGATCGGCGCGGCGAAGGAAGTCGCGACCGGCGCGCTCGATGTCGAGGGACTGCCGGAAGGCTCGGCCGTTGCAGCAGAGAAGAAACTCACCTCCATTCGCGGCATCGGCACATGGACGGCCCGCTATACGATGTTTCGGGGCGGGTTCGGCGACTGCGCTCTCGTGGGGGACAGCGCGCTCGCCACCGCGCTCCAGCGCTTCCACAAGCGCGAGGATCGTCCGGAGCACGATGAAGTGCATGAGATGATGAAGGCGTTCGCGCCTTATCGCAGCCTTGCTACGATGCATCTTTGGAACAGCCTGAGAGACGCGGCATGACGGGCAATCTGCACTATTGGGGAAAGATCAAAAGCCGGTTCGGCGATTTCGCGGCCTGGGTCGACGGCAAGGGCCGATTGATCCGGTTCAATTTTCGCATCAAGGGTGCGGCGTCCGTCGAACGCGACGCCATTCACGACGAGCATGCCGTCGCCGACATTCAGCGCCAGATCGCAGAATACGATTCCGGAAAGCGCCGGACATTCGATGTCGAGCGCGTCACGCAAGGCACGGCTTTCCAGCAGGACGTGTGGGAAGCGCTGTGGAGAATTCCGTATGGCGAGACGACATCCTACGGCGCGCTCGCAAAGAAGCTCGGCTATCCCAATGGCGCGCGCGCTGTGGGACTGGCAAACGGCGCCAATCCGATCGCGCTCATCGTGCCCTGTCACCGCGTCATCGGCGCCGACGGCAGCCTGACCGGGTTCGGGGGCGGTCTGCCTCTCAAGAAAGCGCTGCTCGAGCACGAAGCACGCGTGGTGGGCCGCCCGCTCGATCTGTTCAGCGCGGCTGCCGGAAAGTAGGGCGCTTCACGCGTTTCGACTTGGCAAGCTCACATCTCGGCCCAGCGGCGCAGGAGATTGTGGTAGCAGGCCGTCAGCCTGACCAGCGCCGGACTGTCGGGCACGGTCTTGTTCAACTCGACGATCGAACGGTCGAGCTCGAATAGCAACGCGCGCTCGCCGTCGTCCTGAACCATGCTCTGGACCCAGAAGAAGGCGGCGTTGCGCGCCCCTCGCGTGACGGGCGCCACACGATGCAAGCTCGTGGCCGAATAAATGATCATGTCGCCGGCGGGAAGTTTCACGCTGTGAGCGCCGTAAGTGTCCTCGATGAGCAACTCTCCGCCGTCATAGTCGGCAGGATCGGACAAAAACAGGGTCGCCGACACATCCGTCCTCACGCGCAGCGGCGTTCGTCCGACCTGCCGGACGGCGTTGTCCACGTGCGCGCCATAGGTCATGCCGGGCTCGTATCGATTGAAATTGGGCGGGAAGACACGGCGCGGGAGTGCCGCGGACATGAACCGCGAATTGCGCTCGATCGCGCGAACCACGATTTGGCCCAGTTCGCGCGCCTCCGCGCTGTCTTCGACCAGCTGAAGATTCTCCTTCACCTTGGCCGACTGAGACCCGGCGGTCGCGCGGCCGTCGGTCCAGGTCGCGGCCTGCAGGCGCGTTTGGCAGGTCGCGAGTTCCTCAGCCGTCAGGACATTCGATATGCGGATCAGCATGACCGGGGGTTCCGTGTGGCCGTCGGGGCGAATATCTGGTCGGCTGGCTTGGGTTTTTGTGAGCCGCGGAAGATTGGCACAATCGTGCGTGTTCGTCAGGCCGCCGCCCCAGGAGCAGACCCCCCGGCCGCCAGCCGAGGGGGTAAATCGTGGATAACGGGTCCCGAAAGGGCCGGACGAAGGCGGACGACTTGACCAAAGCACGGCAGTCTGCCGGCAGGTAGCGGTCGACCCACCGGTGCCCCAGGGCGCTGCCCGGAAAGCCTGGGTTTTTGGCGGGTTACGAAATAACATTTCACAGCCCTTGACCACCCAAAACCCCGCCGATATATAGCCGGACCTTCATGGGCAGGCCGTCGACGCTTTTGCGCCGAAACGCTGTCGGGAAGCCAGTTTTTATAGCGTTGACGCGCGACTCGGGTTTCGACCCCAGTCCTCCGCATCGCCGGGGCGGCCATAAGGGCCGGCTCCGGATTTTCGTTTAATCGCGCCTCATGCGCAGGAAACGGTCACGGGAAGAACGGATGCCGACGATCAATCAGTTGATCCGCAAGCCGCGGGGCGAAAAGCCCAAGCGCAACAAAGTGCCGGCCCTCACGGGTTGCCCGCAGAAACGCGGCGTGTGCACGCGCGTCTACACGACGACGCCGAAAAAGCCGAATTCCGCGCTTCGCAAGGTCGCCAAGGTGCGTCTGACCAACGGCTATGAAGTGGTGAGCTACATCCCGGGCGAAGGCCACAATTTGCAGGAACATTCCGTGGTGCTGCTTCGCGGCGGCCGCGTGAAGGATCTTCCGGGCGTTCGCTATCACATCATCCGTGGTGTGCTCGACACGCAGGGCGTCAAAGACCGCAAGCAGCGTCGTTCGCTCTACGGCGCCAAGCGTCCGAAATAACGAGGAACCCGATCCATGTCCCGTCGCCGTCGCGCAGAACGCCGCGAGATCGTCCCCGATGCCAAGTTTGGCGATCTCGTGCTCGCGAAGTTCATGAACAGCCTGATGTATGCCGGCAAGAAATCGGCCGCCGAAACCATCATCTATGGCGCGTTCGACACCATCCAGTCGAAGACCAAGCAGGATCCGCTGGCCGTGTTCCATGAAGCGCTGCGCAATGTGAGCCCGGCTATCGAAGTGAAATCCCGCCGCGTCGGCGGCGCGACCTATCAGGTTCCGATCGAAGTGCGTCAGGACCGCAGCCGGGCGCTGGCGATCCGCTGGATCATCAATGCCGCGCGCGCGCGCAACGAACCGAACATGACGGGCCGGCTCTCGGGCGAACTGATGGATGCCGCCAACAATCGCGGCTCGGCCGTGAAGAAGCGTGAAGACACACACAAGATGGCGGAGGCGAACCGCGCCTTCTCCCATTATCGCTGGTAACGCGTAAGGACTGATTGAGTTATGTCTCGTACGACTCCGCTCGAGAGATATCGTAACATCGGCATTGCCGCGCATATCGATGCCGGCAAGACGACGACGACCGAGCGCATTCTCTATTACACGGGCAAGAGCCATAAGATCGGCGAAGTCCATGACGGCGCCGCCACCATGGATTTCATGGAGCAGGAACAGGAACGCGGAATCACGATCACCTCCGCGGCGACGACCTGCTACTGGAACGACCACCGCATCAACATCATCGACACGCCGGGCCACGTCGATTTCACCATCGAAGTCGAGCGCTCGATGCGCGTGCTGGACGGCGCCGTGGCGGTGTTTGACGCCGTCGCCGGGGTCGAGCCGCAATCCGAAACCGTGTGGCGCCAGGCCGACAAATACAAAGTGCCGCGCATCTGCTTCGTCAACAAGATGGACCGCATGGGCGCGGACTTCCCGCGTTGCGTCGCGATGATGATCGACCGGCTCGGCACCAGGCCGATGGTCATGCAATGGCCGATCGGCGCGGAAGCCGACTTCAAGGGTATTGTCGACGTCGTCCGCATGAAGGCGCTGATCTGGCACGAAGAGCAGCTCGGCGCGAAGTTCGACGAAGTCGAAATCCCGGCCGAACTGAAAGCCAAGGCCGACGAGCTGCACACCCAACTCGTCGAAATGGCGGTCGAAGAAGACGAGGAGGTGCTTGGCGCCTATCTCGACGGCAAGATGCCGAGCGTGGAAGATCTCAAGCGTTGCATCCGCAAGGGCGCGACCCAGTTCAAGTTCGTGCCGGTGCTTTGCGGCTCGGCGTTCAAGAACAAGGGCGTTCAGCCGCTGCTCGATGCCGTCATCGATTATCTGCCGTCGCCGCTCGACATCCCGCCCGTCAAGGGAATAGTTCCGGGCACCGACAAGGAAGTCGCGCGTCCCGCGGACGACAAGGCGCCGTTCGCGGCGCTGGCGTTCAAGATCATGGACGATCCGTTCGTCGGCTCGATCACGTTCGTGCGCATCTACTCCGGCACCGTAACGAGCGGCACAGGCGTTCTGAACTCCGTGAAGGACAAGAGCGAGCGCGTCGGCCGCATGCTGCTGATGCATGCCAATTCGCGCGAAGACATCAAGGAAGCGTTCGCCGGCGACATCGTGGCGTTCGCGAGTCTGAAGATCAG
>JBEKLK010000126.1:0-8982 GCA_050010235.1 Rhizomicrobium sp. | reverse complement strand
CCTTTAGAGCGGCTCTATTCGCGAGTTCGTTCGCGCGCCCGAATGGTTCAGGGTGAAATGCGCGATGCGACCTGCGCCAGCAGAACATGTGCGCCCGGCCGGCGGAGCGTTCGATCCGTGACGAGTTGCAACCGGTTTGCGATGTCCACCACATCGGGCTGCTCGGACGGACGGATATGGGTCCACGCAAAGGACATCAGATTGCGAACATAAGCATCGCGCAGAATCGGCATTGCGCGCGTCGCCTCGTTGCGCAACCCCACATCCGGAATATCCAACCCGATTGCCACCATCAGCATCCCGCTTGGCCGGGTTCCGTCCAGGATCGTCGCATACATCGGCGCGAGCATGATGTAGCTCTCCGATTGGGTGATCTTGTGTTCCGGCATCGCGCCGCCGTCCGCGGTCGCCGGCGACACGGCCAGGGCGAGGACAAAAAAGCTCGAAACAAGCAGGGCGGATCGCATGGACTTCCTCGGGCGTTCTTCCCCTGATACGCCCATCCCGTAAATTGGCGGTTGACGCCATCCGGCTCCTCAAGAGGCAAAAATGCACCTCAAGGCGATAAAACCCGCGCTGTCACTGGCTTTTCTGACAATCGGTGTGATGAGCTCCGGCATTCTTCCGGGCCACGCCGCCGACCAACCCGGCCAGCATTTCAGCCTGCTGCCCCAGGACATGCCGAAGCCCTACGCGACCCCGGCAGTCGACAATTCATCGAAGACTATTCCCCGGCCCGTGGACGCCATGCCGGCCGCGCCGCCGGGCTTTACGGTGTCGATCTTCGCGTCCGGTCTCACCTATCCGCGCTGGATGGCGATCGCGCCGAACGGCGATGTTTTCCTCAGCGAACCCAAAGACGGAAAGATCACCGTGCTGCGCGACAGCACGGGCGCTGGCCATGCCGACAAGATCGCGACATTTGCGAGCGGGTTCTCCATGCCGCACGGCCTCGCCTTCCACGACGGCTCGCTCTACGTCGCGGATCTCAAGGCGGTTTATCGATTGGGCTATCGCGACGGCGCGCTCAAGGCGCTGTCCAAAACGCGGGTGACCAAATCGGGCTTTGGCGTTCCCGGCGGCCATTTCACGCGCGATATCGCATTCGATACCAGCGGTCATCTCTACCTGACCATCGGCAGCGCCGAGAACATCGGAGTGGATGCGCCGCCGCGCGCCACGGTGCAGCTTGTCAACCCCGACGGCACGCTTTCCACTTTCGTCAGCGGCATCCGCAACCCGGTCGGCATTGCGCCTTATCCCGGCACCGACGACATGTATGTCACGGTCAACGAGCGCGACGGGTTGGGCGACGGTCTCGTGCCGGATTATTTCACGCGCATCCGAGAGGGCGATTTCTTCGGCTGGCCCTATGCCTATATCGGCCCCAATCCTGCTCCCGATTACGACTCCAAACGTCCCGATCTCGTGGCGAAAACGAAGATTCCGGATCTCCTGTTTCAGTCGCACTCCGCGCCGCTCGGTCTCGTGTTCTACGAAGGCAGCCAATTTCCGGCCGAATACAAAGGCGATGCGTTCGTTTCGCTGCATGGTTCGTGGAATTCATCGAAGCCCACGGGCTACAAGGTCGTGCGCATCAAATTCGCCAATGGCAGGCCGGCGGGCGGCTACGACAATTTCGTCACCGGGTTCTGGGACGGCTCGACGTCGCCGGCGCAAGTCTGGGGCCGGCCCGTGGGCCTCGCCGTCGCCAAGGACGGCAGCCTCCTGATCGCGGACGACACCGGCATGACGATCTGGCGCGTGGCGTATACGGGGAAGTAAGCGCGGGAGTCCGCTCGCCGTGCGAACTTCGCTGCTACGCCAAAAGCTGTGCGGGCTTGCCAGGCGTAGCTGCGTAGCAGCGAAGCCTGGTGGAGCTGAGCGGGATCGAACCGCTGACCTCCTCATTGCGAACGAGGCGCTCTCCCAACTGAGCTACAGCCCCAGCACGGCTTGGCGAGCCGCATAAATCCCGGCGCGCGGCGGGTATCTACGGTTTGGCCCTTCGGCGTGTCAAGGCGAGCCGGGTTTCACGCGGCCGCGCGCGCCTGCTCGAACAAGTCGGGCGGGAAGGTTCCGGCAAAGGGCGCGATGCCATGGCGCCTGCGAATGTCGGCGATGGAAAACTGCCATTCCCGTTCCCAATCGATCGCCATGAAATTCGGGCTCGTGCGCCCGTGGCGCCAGCCTTCGGCTACCGTCTGCAGCAGGACCGCTGCAGCGCCCGGTTCGCCGAAGACGGTCGAAGACGCAATGACCGCGAGCAGCATCGCCGAATAACCGTGACCGAATTGCGCGAGCTGAAAGGCGGAGATCGCGATCTCGTGAAGCGCGGTGGTGCGAAAACCTCCAACCAGATGCCAGACGTCGTGCATCTGGAGGATGCGCGTATTGAAGAAGCGCAGCATGGGCGGCAGATGGGAAAGCCCGATGACATCGCGATCCAGGACTTCGAGATCGAATTTGTTGTCGACGATCAGGCGGTGGAAATCGCGTCCCAGCGAGCCTTCGGGTTGGCGCGAAAGGTCATCCAGGTCCAGTCGCGGCGGCACGCCGCGCTGCGCGTCCAAAAGGCCCCTGGCGCGATTCCGGGCGAGAGTCTCGCCCCGGTCTCGGAGCGAAGCCGGAAGCAGCGCGCCAAGTCCTGCAACGCGGGCCGTAACGCCAATGGCGCCAAGGCGCCCTGCACGCAAGTCTTCGATGATCTCCCAGAATCCGGTCCAGAATTCTTGCGCAGGCGCCTCATCGGCGACGAGAGGTTCGATCTCCGCCGGGGAAGCCTGAGTTTCATCGAGCCATGCGGCTGCGAACGCATCGTAGATCGCGACCGTATGTTCCGGTGCGACAAAAGCCGCGTGACAGAATATCGCCGCCAGCGCTTCGGTCCCGCCGACCGCCCTGGCTGCCTTTGCCGCGGCCGCAACCGACATGCGCGATGGCGTTGCCGCCGCCTGCGCGGCAAACCTCGCTCTTCGCATTGCGTCCACGGATCCGGCCATATCGGATGCCCTTTGTCGGGCTCAAATTCTGGCTCCGGCAACCGCGCTGTCAAGGCGATATTCGCGTTTTACCGTGTTTCCACTTCGCCGAAAAACGCTTTAAAAGATGCCCGCATATTCGTGATTCTCGCGAGATTCCAGGAGCGCGGCCGCCTCATGTACAATCCCATTGTCTGGCTTTTGCTGCGTCTGATCGATCTCTACACCTGGGTGATCATCATCGCCGTCGTGATGAGCTGGCTGGTGGCCTTCGGCGTCATCAACATGCACAACCGATTGGCGCGCTCGGTCGTTCAGGCCTTGGATGCGGTCACCGAACCGGTTTTTCGGCAGGTACGAAGGGTTATTCCGCCGATTGGAGGTCTCGATCTCTCGCCTCTAATCGTATTGATTGCACTTCAGTTTGTGAGCTATGTCCTCGTATATTATTTCTAACCGAGAGCCGATTCAGTTCGATAAAGGTCGTACCCGTTTTGCGTTGCGGCTGACGCCCAAAGGCAGGCGCGATGCGATCGAAGGATGGCTGCGGGGCTCCGACGGTGCATCGTATTTGAAAGCGCGGGTGGCGGCTGCTCCGGAATCCGGTAAGGCGAATGCGGCGCTGATTGCGCTCCTTGCCGGGAAGCTGGGCATTGCCAAATCGCGCGTTGCGATTGTGGGCGGAGAAACGGCGCGCATGAAAATCGTGGAAATCGCGGGCGACGGCGACGCGCTGGCAACAGCACTCAAGGCGTTGGGAGACAAGGCATGAGCGCGAAGATCATCGACGGCAAGGCGTTCGCGGCCGGATTGCGGGCCCGTGTCGCGGCCGAGACGGCAAAGCTCGTGCGGGATCACGGCATCGTGCCCGGTCTCGCGGTGGTGCTGGTGGGCGACGATCCCGCGAGCGACGTCTATGTGCGCAGCAAAGGCAACGACGCGCGCGAATGCGGCTTTCACGCCCTCGAATTCCGCCTGCCGCATTCGGCGAGCGAAGCGGAGGTGTTGTCGCGCGTCAGAGCGCTCAACGCCGATCCGTCCGTGCACGGAATTCTCGTGCAGTTCCCGACCCCGCCACAAGTGCGTCAGGACGCCGTGCTCGACACCATCGATCCCGCCAAGGATGTGGATGGATTGACGCCGGCGAGCGCGGGCTTGCTTGCGAGCGGCAGACGCGGACTTGTCTCCTGCACGCCGCTCGGCGTGATGATGCTGATCAAGGACACTTTGGGCGATATCTCGGGGGCCGACGCGCTCGTCATCGGGCGCTCGCTTCTGGTGGGAAAGCCCGTGGCGCAATTGCTGCTGGCGGCCAACGCGACGGTCACCATTGCGCATTCGAAGACTCGCGACCTGGCGGTGCTTGCGCGGCGCGCGGATATCGTCGTTGCCGCGTTGGGCAAGGCACAGTTCGTCAAAGGAGATTGGATCAAGCCGGGAGCCTGCATCATCGATGTGGGCACGACGCGCATCGATCTGGGGAACGGCAAAACGAAACTGCTGGGCGATGTCGACTTCGCGGAAGCGTCGAAAGTGGCAGGCGCCATCACGCCCGTGCCCGGCGGCGTGGGTCCGATGACGCGTGCCTGCCTGATGCGCAACACGCTCGCAGCCGCGCTGATGCGGGCGGGCCTGCCGGTGCCCGAACTCTAGATCAGAGCGCCGAGGTCTTTCGCGAGCCGGTCCGGGGTTGTTGCGTCGCCATAGAACTTCACCAGTTTCCCGTCCGGGCCCAGCACATAGATCACGCTGGAGTGATCCAGCGCATAGTTGCCGCCTTCGAGTGGGTGCTTGGCGAAATAGACGCGATATTCGTGCGCGACTTTCGTCACGTCGGCGAGCGAGCCCGTGAGCCCCACGAAACTGGGCCCGAATGCCGCGAGATATTTCTTCAGCACGGCAGGCGTGTCGCGTTCGGGGTCGATGGTCACGAAGATCGGGACGATGTGCGACGCGCGCGCCCCGAGTTTCGGCAAGGCGTCCGCCATCACGCTCAAAGTGGTGGGACAGACATCGGGACAATAGCTGTAGCCGAAATAGAGCAGCACATAGCGCCCGCGAAAATCCCTGTCTGTGCGGCGCACCCCGTTCTGGTCGGTGAGGGCAAACGGCCCGCCGATATCGGCGATGCCGAATTCGGCCGATCGCCCCGCCGCCCGCTCGCCCAGATACCAAAGCAATCCTCCCGCGACGAGAGCGAACAGAAGCGCCAGGACAATCAGGGCGGTGGGTGCGCGGTTCATCGACGACGTGAAAACAGTTGCTCGCGATTGATAGGCGCGCAGGTTAGGATCGGGAAGGGGCGAATGGTCGCCCGGCATCGCCGCAGGCACAATGAGCGACACGACCACCGAACGCCCCTGGATGCGTTTCTGGCGCGGCGAAAGCCGGATTGCGAAATTTGCCGCCTATCCCGGCTCGCGCGGTCGCGTGCGGTTGCGCACCTTGAGCAATCTGCGCTGGCTTGCGATTGCGGGCCAGTCGGCGGCGCTGTTTGTGGTGCGCTTCGGCCTCAACTACCGGCTGCCGATCGTCCAATGCGCGATCGCGATCGCGCTCAGCATGTTGCTCAACGTCGCGCTGGCCGTGCGGTATCCGGCAACGCACCGTCTCACCAATCGCGAAGCGACGTTTTATCTCGGCTACGATGTGCTGCAGCTGGCGGCCCTATTGTATCTCACGGGCGGGATTCAAAATCCGTTTGCCCTGATGTTTCTGGCGCCCGTCGTGATTGCCGCGACGACCCTCAATCTCGGCAACACGCTGATCCTTGCCGGCGTCGCTCTCGCGTCGGTGTCGGTGATTTCGGTGGCGCATTATCCGCTGCCTTGGTCGAAGAACGAGCAGCTCGATCTTCCGGAGCTTTATCAGGGCGGTATCTGGGTTTCGCTGGTGCTCGGTATCGGATTCACGTCGATCTATGCCTGGCGCATTGCGAGCGAAGGCGCGCGCATGCAGGCCGGCCTTGCCGCCACGCAGCTGGCGCTGGCGCGTGAAAACCGTCTGGCCGCACTCGGCGCGTTGGCGACCGCGGCCGCGCACGAGTTGGGCACGCCGCTCGGCACCATTGCGGTCGTCGCGCGCGAACTTGAACGCGCATTGCCTCCATCATCGGTCGAGGCCGAAGATGTGCGCCTGTTGCGGGCGGAAGCCGAACGTTGCCGGGGCATTCTCACACGTCTCGCGCGCCCCGAAGAAAGCGTGCTCACCGGGACGGACCGGCTGCCGCTCGGCGCGGTGCTCGACGAGATCGCCAACGAATATCGCGGTGGCGAAGTCGCCATCCGTATCGAAATGGAGGCGGGTTCGGCGCCTGAGCCGAAGGTCTGGCGTGTGCCGGAGGTTCAGCATGGGCTGGGCAACTTCATCGCGAACGCCGCCGATTTCGCGCGTGCCTTGGTGCGCGTTCGTGCGCGATGGGACGCGTCGGAGCTGCGGCTCTGGGTGGAAGACGACGGACCCGGTTTCGCACCGGAAATCCTGGAGCGGATCGGCGAGCCCTATGTCACGTCGCGGCCGGGAAGTTATGCCCTGGGAGAAACCGAGCTCGGCCCCAGCGACGCTTTTGCCGGTCAGCAAGGCATGGGACTGGGCTTTTTCATCGCCAAGACGCTGATCGAGCAGACCGGGGGAAGCGTCCGTGCGCTCAATCTCGACGCCGGAGGCGCACGGGTGACCGTGCGCTGGCCGCGGGGCGCTATCGACGGAGACCGGCCGCCGGCGCGGGCCGGCGCCGTTTAATTGCGCAAATCAGCCGCTTTCTCTTGCTCCCGCAGGGCTGCGGCGCTATCGACCACCCGCGAAGAGGTAGGACATGAGCCAGCACCCCGTTCCGGAAGACCGCACACTCCTGATCGTGGAGGACGACCGCCCGTTGCGCGAGCGTCTGGCCCGCGCCATGGAGGCACGGGGCTTTACCGTGGCCATTGCGGAGACGGTGGCTCAGGGGGTGACCCGGGCCAAGGAAGCGCCTCCCGCCTTCGCAGTGGTCGATCTGAAGCTCGATGACGGCAGCGGTCTCGATGTGGTGGAAATCATGCACGCCGTTCGCCCCGAGGCGCGCGTCGTGGTGCTGACCGGCTTCGGCAACATCGCCACCGCAGTGGCCGCCGTGAAATACGGCGCCATCGATTACATCCCCAAGCCGGCCGATGCGGACGACATTCTCGCGGCGTTGCTGGCCCAGCCGGGTCACAAGCCCAAGCCGCCCGAAAATCCGATGTCCGCCGACCGCGTGCGCTGGGAGCATATCCAGCGCGTCTATGAACTGTGCGGCCACAATGTCTCGGAGACGGCGCGGCGGCTCAACATGCACCGGCGCACCTTGCAGCGTATCCTCGCCAAGCGCAGCCCGCGATAGGGCTTACTTTTTACCTCCCCCAACGCGGGGAGGTCGACGCGGCTTCGGCGCGGCTCCCGCCCCGCTCTCCTTCTGCAATTTCTTCGGCGCGATCTCGCGCCAGCGGCGTTCGAGCATGCCGCGCAACGTCTTCGCGTCGAGTTTGGAGATGCGGGCGAGCACGGTGGGGTAGTTCTTGTAGTGGTCGGTGATGTGGAACAGCGCGGGATCGGCTTCGATCAGCATGTCGCGTTCGTCGATCGAACCCACGAACAGCACCAGAGAATCGTCTTCCGCGCGTAGCCGCGTGAAGAATTTCTTCTCCACGAGGAATGCGGGCTTGCCGTAAGACGGTTTTTCGAGCGTACCTGGAAACGACAAGACGATCGTTTTGATCTGGGCTTTGGTGAGGCTCATTCGGGGAGTGCTCCAAGGATGCGCGCGGGATCGGCCGCCAGTTCGAGGGTCATGGCCAGGCGCTCGGCCGCGACCTTGGCGAAGCGCAAGGTCACGGCTTTGCGACGGCTGGCGTGGATTTGCTCGATGGGCGAGGGCCGCACGATTGCGCCGCCATAGCGGTCCGCGACGATGAGGCCGGTCTGGGGCGGCACAAGTTCATCGGGAAAATCGGGTGGGATCGCGAAATAGAACAGCTCGCAGAATTCGAGATATTCGGGCCACTTCATGTCGCCCTTGAGGTCGGGGATGGCGACCTTGATCTCGACCCCCACAACCGTCCCGTCGCCGCCCAGGGCCGCCACGTCGAGCCTGCGCCCATTGGCGAGCGTGAATTCCAGGATGGGGCTGAAGCCCTCCTGGATCAACAGGCGGCTCACTCCCCGCGCGACTTCGGCTGCCGTGGTCATGGCGGCGAGATAAGCACGAAACGAGAACAGATTTCAAACGGCAAAAACGTGAGACCGTTCGATCGCCGCGGTTACTCCGCCGCGAGCTTGATCACCCTGGCGTTGGCGCCGAAGTTCACGGCCTGGAGGAATTTGATTCCTTCCTCGGCGATGTCGTCGCCGACCATGCGATCGCCTTCGGCTTTCAGCTCGTTCATGTCGACATATATGCCGTAGAAATTGCGCGTGCGGTCGGTGATGATGCCGGCATTCAGAAGCGTCTTGATCAGCACGCGGAAGATATTCGCCGACTGCTTCATATGCTCGCGGCGATGTTCGTCGCCGAATGCTTCCTGAATCGCCGCCATCGCGTCCTTCCAGTCGAGGCCGACCTCGGCATAGACGGGCTTCATCTGCTCGGGATTCACGAGATTGAACAGCAGCGTCTGGAAGCAAGCAGCTGCCCAATCTTCGACGATGTTGTGTTCTTCCGCGCTCAATTTCGGAATCGTACGATCGGCCCAGATCTTTCCGAATTTGTGATGGAACGCTTCGTCCGTCATCACGAGCTGGCACAACTTCACCAGCAACGGATCCTGCGATTTCTGATAGAGCGTCGCGAAGGCGCCCATCGCGAGGCCTTCGACCAGCATCTGCATGCCGACGATCTTCTTGTAGACCTCCGGCGCCAGAACGATGTCGGTCAGCAAATTCTGCAAGGTCGGCCCGCAGGGAAGCGGCGTGCCCCACCGCGCTTTGATATAGGCGGCGAAAGCCGTGACATGGCGCGCTTCCTCGCGCGTCTGGTTGGCGGCGT
>JBEKLK010000125.1:0-9021 GCA_050010235.1 Rhizomicrobium sp. | reverse complement strand
GCAGGTGCTTCCGTTCCCTGCCCGAATGTTGCGGCTGTTCCGCCCGCGACCCACAATCGGCACGCGGCGGGGGGCTGAGCGCGATGAAGGAATCCTTGAAGAGGCTCCTCGCCGGCACCGTGATCCTTGGATCGGCGCTGGTTGCGACGTGCGACGCCCGCATGCGCGAGCCATGACGACGAGAGAGTTGAAGGCCGTTGGTATTATCTCCCCAACGCATATCACTGCTCGCCTTCCGGCCCCGCCACGAACTGAAGGATGTCTCCCGGTTGGCATTGAAGGGCCCGGCACAGCGCATCCAATGTCGAGAACCGGATGGCCCGGGCTTTGTTCGTCTTCAGGATCGACAGATTTGCCAGCGTGATGTCGATGCGTTCCGCCAATTCGGTCAGGCTGATCTTGCGGTCGAGCATGACGCGATCGAGATTGAGCTTGATCATATTCCGTCACTCATATGGTCAGCTCGTTCTCGCTCTTGAGCGCCAGCCCCTGACGGAACACTTCCGAAAGCGCCAGCACGAGAAGGCCCGAGAAGAACAGCGGGCTGCCGAACGGGAAGCCGCTTCCGCGAGGCAGCATCACGTAGTCCGGCACAGGCAGGTGGATGGGCGCGCCGGAAATCGTGATCACCGCGTGCTCCGCGAAATAGACGAACACCGCGTGCGTGAACAAACCCTCCGCGAAAGAGGAGACGAAAGAAAACACGATCAACAACCCGCCCACGATCTGCACCAGAAGGACGGTGTGCCGGCTGAAACTGTCGCCCCGCCCGACATTGCGGAACAGGCGCCGCAGAAGTTCGAACAGCCCGGCGAAGAACAGCAGGTCCACGAGGACGAGAGGCAGGCCGTAATGTTTGAGGATCTCGATGAGGCCCCCGGCTTTTCCCACGAACAGCGTGATGGTGCCGCGAAACACCGTCGCCATGAGATCGACATCTCCGTTCGCCGGCCGGATGACGAGCGTGCCGGGTTGGCCGCCGACATCGGCGGCGATCGGGCCGAAATGCGCGCCCGGCGGCAGGTGGGGATTGACCACCATCAGAATGCAAATGGCCACAGCGGCCAGGGCCGCGAGCGCGGCAAAAACGGTGAAAACCCAGCGGAAAATCTTGGGCAGAACGCTGACGGAAGCCATGGGGGCAATCCTCTCCTTTTATCGATAAACAGTAATATTTATTGTTATTCGATAAAAGTCAAGGGCGAGTGAAATGGCGGACGGAGCGGGCCGGCTGACGCAACAGCTCGGGGCCTACGCCAGAGTGCCCGGCGGGCGGCAGAACACGCCGCGTTTGGCGCCCGACCAATCCTTGGCCTCAGGCATCGCGCGTGTGTCGATCTTGGCATCCGACAACCGCGCGAGAGCCGCCAGTTCTTTTTTCTGTTTCGTCGAAAGAGATTTGGAAACTGTTTTCTTCACGTTGATTCCGTATTCAGCGCCGCGACAGAACTCAGCCTACCAAGGCCGTACATGGACCGCTGCTCATCAATTCGTTGCGCTATGAAATTTGCGAAGGTCGATTTCTCCTTGAAAGCATCGGCATAAGGGTTGAGTAAAATTTGCAAATCAGGTCGCCATCCGCCAATCGAGGCATATGCGGAGGCAAAGTATTTGCGCCCGGAATCCATATCGCCACACATTCCGGAGGCGACGGCGGCGTTAAGCGCGGACCAACCGCCACCCCCGCCCTCGTTTGCCGATGCGCCTTCCTTCGCGACAAGCAGAACGGCCAATGCTTGAATGTTCGTGATTTGAGCCGCCAATTGCTGACTTTCCCTAGCCGCTTGCTGGGCGAGACGGTCGGCGAGAAGGCTGAATTGCGCTGTGTCTTCAAATGCGATCCATGGCTTTTTGCGCTCAAGACAATAGTCGAAAGAAAGAGACTCGGGCATGGCGCTCCAAAACCAATGAGCCGCAACGTTTAAATAGCTGCCTTTGCTGAATCCGCTCGGTTGGAACTCGACAAGCGACAGCCAGAATCCGCGGTCAGCGAGCCAGAGACGCGATCGGCCCTTCCGCCAGAAACCGAGTGGAGTCAGTTCCCGTCTTGCAGCTGCGGCCAACAACCGACTGTGATCCCATTCTCTTGACAGAACGCGTTTCTCCAAAGCTGCCTGAATATACTTCTTGGTGGGGCGGTCCCCGAATGTGAGACAAACAAATTGGTAACAGTTCTCGTAACGGAGAACTTATGACCAACCTCCCAGCGCCGACATTACCAGCTTCGCCTTTTTGACCGTCACCATGTGGCCAGCTTCGAGGATGCAGTTGCCTGCCTTAGGGCCGCAACACTATGGCCACGCGCGATACGAAGCAACGAAACTGCGGGTCAGAGCAGATTTACGACCCGCTACTCCACCCGCCTCTTGCGGGCGGGTGAGGAGCTATGGGGCATCATACTTCGTTACGCGCGTTGGAATAGGTATTGCCTCCCCAAAACCCTTTGGGGAAACTCCCCCATCGTGACGGCCGGAGGCCGCTCAAAGATGTCACCCACGCTCGTCGCTTTTCTGGGCTGCCAGACTTTGGTCGTACTCTTCATCGCGCTGCACGACTGGGTATCGCTGGGCCGGCTGAATAATCTCGCGGCCGTGCGCGCGGCGGACAGCACCGTGAGGCTGTTCTTCGTCACCGTGCTCAGCACGCTGCCTTTTGCAGTCGGTCTGGCGGCGAGCCTCTATTATGCGCCCACCAGAAATCCGAATTGGCTGACCTGGTTGCTCTGGATCAGCTATGGGTTCGGATTCTACGGCATGCTGCGTGCGTGGTATTGGCCATACCTGTTCGGCGGAGATCCCGCCCGGGTCCTACGCTACCAACAGCGCTTCGCACACACCCACGCATTCCTGCCGACGTTCCACGGCATACGGCCCGATACTCTGCACATATGCTTTCACGCTGTTCTTGTCTCAGCCCTGATCCTGCTGGGCATCTTGACGTTTCGCGATCATGCCTTCGCGTTCAACTGAAGCGTTCGTCGTTTCGCTCCGACCCGATCCTGCCCGCATGCGTCAGGTGAACAGGAAATCGTGCGCGGTCAACTGGGTGAGCTTGGCGCCGATGAGAACAATGTCGTCGGTGGTGTCGAGCGTGATGACGACGTCGTTGCCGACCTGCGCCATATGCGATTGCAGCTCCGTGTAGCTGGTGAATTCGTCGCTGGCGAAATCGATGACGTCGTAACCGGTGTGATGGGCGTTGTAGCCCGCGAAATCGGCGATCTGGTAATGGCCGAACTGGCCGCTGAAATCGAACGTGTCGGAGGCGGCGGCGACGATCTTGCCCGCGACCGTTCCCGTGCTCATGGTCAACGTGTCGCCGGCGCCGAGATCGAGATTGCCGTGGATGGCGCCGGTATTGACGAAGCTGTCGCCCGCGCCGAGCGCGACCGCGCCGTGGATCGTGCCGTTGTTCGCGACCGTGTCGCCCGAGCCATTGAATGTGAGCGAACCCGCGATCGTACCGTCATTGGTGAAACTGCTCTGGGTCGCAAAGGTAATGTTGCCGTGAATGAGGCCGGAATTGGTTGCGATCGCGTCTTCCAGCGAAATTGCACCCACGATCGTGCCCGAATTGTCGAGGGTATCGACAGGCTGGGAGTCGTTGATTCCGCCCGTGATCGTCCCGGAGTTGACGATGCTGTCCGAGCCATAACCCGTGATGCCCCCGGAAATCGTGCCGCCCGAATTCGTCAGCGTGTCGTTCATGCCCAGCGTGATCCCGCCGCTGATCGTTCCTAGCGTGTTGGTGACCTGGTCTCCGCCGTCCTCGCCGAAGTGAATGCCGCCGGAGATCTTGCCCTGGTTGTCGATTTCCTCGCCGGTGCCGCTGATGCCCTGGGTGACGACGCCGGTGTTCGACATTTCGTCGCCTGAGCCAAGCGTCACGCTGCCGTTGATCGAGCCCGAATTGTCGAGCGTGTCGCCCACGCCTGCAAAAGAGACGGTTCCCAGGATCTTGCCTTCATTGGTGACGACGTCTGTCCCCGTTCCCATGACCACCGAGCCATGGATCGTTCCGCTGTTGGTCACGGTGTCGTCGGAGTTCGTGCCCGCCACGGCGACGCCGGCAGACTGAATTGTGCCGCTGTTCGACAGATACATCGGTCCGCCGGCCCCGGCACCCTGGATTGCGCCGTCGATGGTGCCGCTGTTCTCGATCGTCGTGCCGTTCGCCGGCGCAAACATGACGATCGACCCGCCGTCTTCGCCGTCGATGGTGCCGGAATTGACGATCAGCGCATTCGCGGCATAGACATCGATGGGATTGACCGGCCCGGCCAGTATCCCCGAATTGTTGATCTCGATATTCGAGTCCGCGATGTAGATGTCGTTGTTGGAACCGTGGTTGCTTTCGATCGTCCCGGCGTTGAACAAGGCGCTACCGGCCGACCCGGCAAAGAAAAGAGCGCCGCAATCCTTCGCGGAGATGACGGCGCCCGCGCTGACGCTGATGTTCGTTTGGGCGTTGATGGCGAGGCCCGAGCCGTCCGCAGACAGGATGGACCCGTCGACTGTGATCGTGCTGCCGCCGGCCGTCGCGCCCACGACGATGCCGTTGTCGTCGGCCGACAGCACGCCCTGCGATCCGATGAGGATGTTGCTCGCGCCCATGAGATTAAATCCGTCCACGCCGCCGAATGCGCTGCCGGTCAGCGTGAGATCGAGATTCGTGCTCTGCGAATAAACCGCATCGCCGGAGGCGCAATAGACCTCGCCGGCGATCGTGACCGTGTTGCCGGTGCTGGTATCATTGAGAAAGATCCCGGAAACGGAGCCCGTGCCCAATGCAACGATATCGCCCGTGGGCGAGACATTGAGATTGTCCGTCCCCACGAGGTTCTCGCCGTTGACATTGTTGGCGGTCGTTTCCTGCAGGCTGTTCACAAAGTAATTGGTCATTGGACAATCTCCGCGCCGATACTGTGCATCGCTGCGCGGGTACATAGGGACGCGGACAACCGCCTACTTGGGCTGGAGCGCCGCGTTTGACCTGCAGCGACATGCGCGAAAAATCTATTGCGGCGCAATTGCGGCAAGTGCGTCGGGGTTCGCGCCGCTTTCGCATGCAAAAGCAGCGGTTTGCGCGGCTGCGCGTCAGTCGGATGTCGTTCTAGTGGAAGACATATGCGGCAGAGTCATATCCCAGCCGACCCTTGAGAGCGGGTCGAAAAATTCGGAGTGAAACGAAGAATTTTTCGGGGCGGGGTAATGTCGATGCAGCACCCCGCCCCGAAATTCTCTTTTCGCTGGCGCTCAAAGACAATTTCGACCCGCCCTCAAGGGGCGGGTGGAAAAAACTGACCGAAGTTTGAAGTGAAGTCCCCTACCCCAACCGCCCCAGCGCCGCCAACACCTGCTCCGGCTTTTCGATCGTCACCATGTGGCCGGCCTCGGGGATGGCGACCAGTTCGGCGCCTTTGATGCCTTTCTTGAATGCTTCGGCGTAGACGGGCGAGATCAGTTTGTCGCTGTCGCCCCAGATCAGGATCGTCCTGGCGCGGATGCGATAAAGCCGCGAGGAAAGCCCGCGATCGGGAATCGGAAACAGGATTCGCCCCGCCATGCCCAGCTGGCGCGCATTGGTGACGAGAAAGCCTTTGAGCCATTCGGGATCGTCGAGCGCCACGCCGGCGGTGAGCAGCGCCGCGCCCGCCTCCACATTGTGGAACATCAGCGCGGGATATTCGTACGGCATCAGCGCGAACATGTCGGGGATCGGGTGATTGTCGAGCCACAGCCCCGCGGGCGCGATGAGGCCGAGCCGGTCGACATCGTGCGGCGCGACAGCCGCCATCTCTCCCGCGATCATGCCGCCCATCGAATGGCCCACGAGGATGGGCTTCTTCAGGCCCAGCGCATCGACCACGTCCCAATTGTGGAGCGTGAAATCGAGCATGTCGCGCAGCTCGTGGCATTCCTCGGAATCGCCATAGCCGGGCAAGAGCGGCGCATAGACGTGATATTTGCTCGCGAGTTTCGCGAGGAACGGATCGGCCGCCGTCACGCCTCCCGCACCGTGGAGGAACAGCAGCGGCGCGCCCGTGCCGCCTTCGAAATAGCGCACCGGAACATGCGGGGTGGCGACGGTCTTGAGCTGCATGGTCGCCTCCTCAATGCACGAGCGCGGCGAGATCGCGCCCGGCCGGCAGATTTCCCGGGCTCACGCGCTTGGCGATCGGCTTGCACCAGAAGCGGTCGTCGTTCGCGTAATCCGGGAACACGTTGCGCAGCTTCGGCATCACCTTCTCGGCAAACAACTGGGTGGAATACATGCATTTCTCTTTCGGCATGTTGCCCACATGCATGAGGCAGAAAATGTTGCCGACATGCAGGCTCTTCGCGAGCTCCTCCATCCGCTGGCGCACGGTTTCGGGGCTGCCCGCGATCACATGGCCGCCTTCGGTCAGCTCTTTCCAGGTGACGTCGGCGTAACCCTTGGGCGGGGCATATTGCGACAGCGCGCCCGTCTGGATCGTCTTGATGGTGCGATAGCCCGGCGCGTCCGCGAAGCCCGGATAGACGTGCAGGCAG
The DNA here is from genome assembly GCA_050010235.1 of Rhizomicrobium sp. Classification (GTDB taxonomy): domain Bacteria; phylum Pseudomonadota; class Alphaproteobacteria; order Micropepsales; family Micropepsaceae; genus Rhizomicrobium. Next base: position 2,488 of record JBEKLK010000125.1, on the reverse strand, counting down.
CGATTGTAGAAATAGAGCACGTGCTCCTTGTAGAGCTTTTCCGCTTCCGCATCGGTGTCGGCCACGCAGATGGTCTGCGCGAAGCCCGCGCGATAGGGCGAATGATCGGCCGTGTTGCGCTGCGCCACGCGCTCCCAGTAGCCCGACATGAGCGCCTTGGCGCGGATATAGCCGGAGAACGACAGGTAGGAATAGGAATAGGTGTTGTCGAGGCAGAAATCATAGGTCTCCACCGAGCCGCCGCCGGGAATGTGAATCGGAGGATTGGGCTGCTGGATCGGGCGCGGCCAGATGTTCACATGGCGGAGCTTGGTGTAACGGCCGTTGAACGCGAACGGATCGGGCTCGTGCCAGGCGCGCATGATGAGGTCGTGCGCTTCCTGGTATTTCTCGCGCGTGAGGCTGGGGATCTGGCCGTAGCAGAAATTGGTGTCCATCGAGGTGCCCACGGGAAAGCCGGCCACCAGCCGGCCGCCCGAAATGCAATCGAGCATGGCGAATTCCTCGGCCACGCGGACGGGCGGATTGTAGAGCGCGATGGAATTGCCCAGCACCACGATCCCCACATCCTTGGTGCGCCGCGCGAGCGTGGCCGCGATGATGTTGGGCGACGGCATGAGGCCGTAGGCGTTCTGGTGATGCTCGTTGCAGCCGATGCCGTCGAAGCCCAGAGTGCCGGCATATTCCATCAGGTCCATATAGGTGTTGTAGACCTCGTGGCTTTTCACCGGATCGAACAGCCGCGAATCGATATCGACCCACACGGAATGGTTCTTCTCCCGGAAATCGTCCGGCAGATAGGGCCAGGGCATCAGATTGAACCAGGTGAATTTCATGGGCTTTCTCCGGTTGTCAAAATCGTTTGCGCCTCCGCCTGCCAGACCCAGCGAGCGACGCGCGAATTCCGACGCGCTCTTGTAATCCGCCTTGCCGTTGGGGGCGCGCAGCGAGATCGTCGCTTCGACGATGCGCTTGGGTGTTTTGTAGCCCGCCAGTTTGGAACGCACATGTTCGCGCAGGCCCGCTTCGTCGAATGGCGCGCCGTTGGCGAGTTTCACCACGCCCGTCACCGCCTGGCCCCAGGTGTCGTCGGGCACGCCCAGCACCAGTGCGTCTTCCACCGCGGGATGCGTCTTCAGTGCTTCCTCGACTTCCTCGGGGTAAACTTTCTCGCCGGCTGTGTTGATGCAATTGCTGCCGCGGCCCAGCAGCGTGATCGTGCCGTCCGCTTCCACGCGGGCCCAATCGCCCGGAATGGAATAGCGAACATTGCCGATGGTGCGGAAGGTGCGCGCGGTTTTCTCCGGGTCCTTGTAGTAGCCGGCCGGCAGCGGGCCGCCGAGAGCCACCAGTCCCGCCTTGCCGCTACCGGCGGGAATCGGCTTGTCGTGCTCGTCGATCACGATGCTGTTTTCCAGGAGCGTGAAGGCGGCCGTCTGGGTCTCGCCGTCTTTGGTCATGATGGCATTGCCCATGCCCATCGCTTCGGTCGAGGCGAAACTGTCGGTCAGTGTGAGCTGGGGAATGTGCTGGATCAGCCCGCGCTTGACCTCCACGCTCCACATCGCGCCGGACGACGTCATCGACAGCAGGCTCGCGAGATCGTAGCGGCCGGGTGATTCCTCCAGCGCCTTGAGAAGCGGCTTGGCGAACGGATCGCCCACGATCGACATGCCCTGCACGCGGTTTTTCTCCACGGCGGCCCAGATCGCATGCGGATCGAAATTGAGATTGTCCACCGTCACGATGCAGCCGCCCGTGAGCAGGGTGACCAGCGCCGTCATGAAGCCCGTGCCGTGCATGAGCGGACAGGCGGGAAGCGTGCAGGCCCGCGCCGGCGCCATCGCGAGCATGGCGGCGTATTTTTCCATCGAGTCCGGAACCGCGACACCCGTGGTGCGGTGAAGCCGCGCGTGCCACAGATTGCTCAGATCGCCGTGATGCCACATCACGCCCTTGGGCATGCCGGTGGTGCCGCCCGTGTAGACGAAGATCATGTCCTCGGGCGAACGCTTGATGCCGAGAGGCGCGCCGTCGCCCTCCTCCGCCAGCGCGTCGTAACTTTCCGCGAACGGCGCGATGTCGTCGCCCACTTCGATGAAAGTCTCGAGCATGGGAAGCGCTGCGCGGATCTCCGCCACCGTGTCGCGGAATTCCGAACCGTAGATGATCGCCTGCGCATCCGAATTGTCGAGGATGTAGCGCACCTCGTCGGGCTTGTAGCGGTAATTGACGTTCACATGGGTGAGCCGCGCGCGGAGGCACGCGCCGATGCTTTCGGAATATTCCGTGCCGTTGCGCAGGTAGAACGCGACCTTGTCGCCGGGCTTGGCGCCGCGCGCGATCAGGCTGCGGGCGAGATTGTTCATGCGGCGGTGGGCGTCGCCCCACAGGATCCGGCGTGCGCCGTGAACGAAAGCCGGGGCATCCGGGTTCACCGTGGGGCCGACGACGTCCAGCAAATCCCCGTAATTCCACCGCATCTGTT
>JBEKLK010000124.1:0-9080 GCA_050010235.1 Rhizomicrobium sp. | reverse complement strand
CGTTGCGCCGATGGAATCTTCGCTGGCCCGGCGGCGCAGGCCCGCCGAAGAAATCTCCAGCATCTCGCGCGCGAGATCGCCGACCGTGCGGCCGCGGAACGGAGTCTTGAACGCGAGCGTGGGCACCGCATCGCGCATCGCCTGGCGCTCTTCCACACTCCAGTCTTTCACCATGTCCCACGCCGCGTCGAGTGCTGCCTGGTCGTAATAGAGGCCCACCCACAGCGCGGGCAAACCGCAGATGCGCCGCCACGATCCGCCGTCCGCGCCGCGCATCTCGAGGAATTTCTTGAGCCGCACTTCGGGAAAGATTGTCGTCAGATGATCGGCCCAATCGGCCATGGTTGGCGTCACACCCTTCAGTTCGGGAATCCGACCGGCCAGGAAATCGCGGAAGCTCTTGCCCGACACGTCGATATATTTGCCGAGGCGATAGACGAAATACATCGGCACATCGAGCGCGTAATCGACATAGCGCTCGAAGCCGAAGCCGCTTTCGAACACGAAAGGCAGCATGCCCGCGCGCGCATTGTCGACGTCGGTCCAGATCTGGCTGCGATAGGAGAGAAATCCGTTGGGCCGTCCTTCGCGGAAGGGAGAATTCGCGAACAGAGCCGTCGCCACGGGCTGCAGCGCGAGGCCGACGCGGAATTTCTTGACCATGTCGGCTTCGCTGGAGAAATCGAGATTCACCTGCACGGTGCAGGTGCGGAACATCATCTCGAGTCCGTAGCCGCCCACTTTGGGCATGTAGTTGCGCATGATGTTGTAGCGGCCCTTGGGCATTTGCGGCACTTCGTCGAGCCGCCAGGACGGCGCATAGCCGAGCCCCAGCACGCCCATGCCCATTTCGGTGGCGAGTTCGCGCACCTGCTCCTGATGCGTGTTCACTTCCGAGCAGGTTTCATGGACCGATTTGAGCGGCGCGCCGGAAAGCTCGAACTGGCCGCCGGGCTCCAGGCTGATCGAAGCGCCGTTCTGCGTGAGGCCGATGATGTAGTCGCCTTCCAGCACCGGCTCCCAGCCGAAACGGCGCATGCCTTCGAGCAGCGCGCGGATGCCGGGTTTGCCCTCATAGCCCACCGGCTTCATGGTGCGCAGGTCGTAGACGAACTTCTCGTGCTCGGTGCCGATGCGCCAATCCGATTTCGGTTTCGAACCCTCCGCGAGATGGCGGATGAGATCGTCGCGCGATCCGATTGGGCCCCCGGCAGATTGGGGGATCGACATTTGCCCGCCTCCTGGCTGCCCTCCCGGGCATAATCCCTACGGTGAATTTTGAATCGGCCGTTCAACTTTCGACTATGTAAGCGCGCACCCGGGAACCGGCAAGACCCCCGCTAACGCCAGTCGCCGCGCAACGCCTGCCACACGGAGAGCGCTGCCAACGCAGCGGTGTCGGCGCGCAGGATGCGGACGCCCAAGGACACGGGTACGACGAAAGACTGCGCGCGGATCGCGGCGCGCTCGCCGTCATCGAAACCGCCTTCGGGTCCTGTCAGCACCGCCCATGGTCCGTCGGTCGCGTGCGCAAGCGCATCGCGAATGGGCGGCGCGTCGCCGGCTTCGTCGCAGAACAGCAGCTGGCGTTCGCGGGGCCAGTCGGCCCACAGCGCATCGAGATCGCGCGGTTCGCGAATTTCGGGAACGGTCAGGCGTCCGGATTGCTCGGCCGCTTCGATCGCATTGGCGCGCATTCGTTCGAGATTGACGCGCCGCGCGATGGTGCGATGGGTGTACACGGGCTGCAGCGCGCGCACGCCGAGCTCGGTTGCTTTCTGCGCCGCGTAATCGCCCGGTGTTTTCTTGATCGGCGCGAAGGCGAGCCAGACATCGGGCGTCTCCGCCTGTCGCGCAGTTTGCTGTTCGCAAACGAGTACGCAAGATCGCCGCGTGACGTCATCGATACGCGCCAGCCACTCGCCGTCGCGCCCGTTGAACAGTTGCACGCGATCGCCCGCCTTCGCGCGCATCACATGCAGCAGGTAATGCGCCTGCGGCGCCGAAACCTCGACGCGCGCGCCCAGCGGCGCCTCGACATAGAGCCGCACCTTGCCGCCGGGTGCTGAGAGGGAGTCTTCGTCGTCGCTCATCGCGTGCTCGACGGCCCCCCTTCCGTCCGCCTCGCGAAGTGCGAGGCGTCCACCTTCCCCCGCGAGGGGGGAAGGCTAAGAAAAAAGAGTCGCCTGCCGCTCCATATTTCTAACCTTCCCCCCTCGCGGGGGAAGGTGGCGCGCGGCGTGAGCCGCGTGACGGCCCGCCTACGCTGCAGCTTCGGCGGGTCAATCAATTGCTCGTGTCCGCCGTAGCCTCGGCGAAGGCGGAAAGGGGGGCCGCACCGCACGGCGCGACTTCGTTCTTCTGTCGCTTTGCCATTCATTGATTCAACCCTTCGACGAATAAGTGCCGCCTTTCGCAGGCGCTGCGACCATGACACATTCGGAACATGTCGCAGGACCTGCAAGCCCCGACACCGGACGCGATCCCGCATGGCTGGGTGGATGGTGCGCCACGCGCGGTGCAGCCCTGGCTGAGACTGGCGCGCCTCGACCGGCCCATCGGCACGTGGCTGCTGTTCCTGCCTTGCGTGTTCGGACTGGCGCTGGGGATCGCCGGCGACAGTCAAACCATCGCACCTGCGCAAAGACTTTGGCTGCTCGCTTTGTTCGCCGTCGGATCGCTCGTCATGCGCGGCGCCGGCTGCACTTATAACGACATCGTCGACCGCGACATCGACGCGGCCGTGGCGCGCACGCGGGGACGGCCGATTCCATCCGGCGCGGCGAGCGTGACGGGCGCTTGGATTTTCCTCGGGCTTCAATGCGCGATCGGGCTCGCCGTTCTGTTGCAACTCAATCTTTATTCCGTCGCGCTGGGTGCCGCGTCGCTGGTGCTGATCGCGATCTATCCGTTCATGAAACGGGTGACATGGTGGCCGCAGGCATGGCTCGGCCTCACCTTCAACTGGGGTGCGCTGGTGGGATACGCGGCGGTGACGGGCCGCCTCGCGCTGCCCGCCACTCTTCTCTATGCCGGCTGCTTCTTCTGGACGCTGGGCTACGACACGATCTACGCCCATCAGGACAAGGACGACGACGCGCTGATCGGCGTGAAATCGACGGCCCGTCTGTTCGGCGAAGGATCGCGACGCTGGATCGCGGCGTTCTATGTCGCGGCTGCGGCGCTGATCGGTGCAGCCGCGTTCGAGGCCGGGCTCGGGCTGCTCGTGCTCGTGCTGCTCGCTCCTGCTGCGGCGCATCTGGCCTGGCAGGTGCTGTCGCTGCGGGTGAACGATCCCGAAAATTGCCTGAAAGTGTTCCGCGCCAATCGCGACACGGGTCTCCTGATCGCGGCGGCGCTTGTCGTGGCGTGCTATAGAGGTTGAACGCCGGCCGCTTCGGCCGCAACCCATCCGGAGGACTCCATGTCGGCAGATGCCATTCCGCATTCCATCGTCGCGCTGATTTTCTTCGCGCTGTGGGCGATCGTGCTGGTGTTGATGGTGGGAGGCGATCGCGTTCTCTCCGTGCTCACCGGCAAAGCGATCATCACCAGTTTCACCCCCGGCGTGCCGCACGGTTCGGATTCCTATTGGCGCATCAACCGCGCCCATATGAACACGGTGGAGAATCTGCCGATCTTCGCGGCCATCGTGCTTTCCGGCTGGGCGATCGGGCTGGAAACCCTGATGTTCAACCGGCTGGCCGTGATCGTCATTTGCGCGCGGGTGGTGCAATCGGTGATCCACATCCTGTCCGGCTCGGCGCTGGCGATTAACCTGCGGTTTGCCGCCTATGGCGTGCAGCTTGTCTGTTTCGTGTGGATGGGCGTGATGATCCTGCAGCAGGCAGGGATTTTCGGCGGCTGAAACCGCTTCGCATTGCGGGGCGGCAGCGCGTATAATCGCGTTATGAACGTCACACGCTTCGACCCCACGGACGCCTTCACCCCTGCTGAGCTCGCGAGCGTGCGGGCGCGCTCCGATGTGAAGGGCTTGCTGTGCATCGCGCATGCGTGGTTCGTGATCGGCGCTTCGATGGCGCTGTTCGCGCTGTGGCCCAACCCGCTCACCTTCGTGATCGCGGTCGTGCTGATCGCGGCGCGGCAACTCGGCCTCGCCATCCTCATGCACGATGCGGCCCATGGCGTGTTGATGGGCACGCGCAGATGGAACGATCCCGTGAGCCAATGGCTCGCGGCCTACCCAGTATTCACCGACACGATCCCCTATCGCGACTATCATCTCGTGCATCACCGCCGCACCCAGCAGCCGGACGATCCGGATATCGGCTTGTCGGCGCCGTTCCCCATCACGCGCGCGAGCTTTGTGCGCAAGATGATCCGCGACATCACGGGGCAAACGGGATTCAAGCAAAGGCGGGCGCAGCTTCGCGCGGGCCTCGGAAAATCCGGCCAGCCTTTCGCCGAACGTTTCGCCACCTTCCGGCGCAAGCTGGGCGGACCGCTGCTCACCAATCTCGTGCTGCTGGCGATCCTTACCGCGTTCGGCAGGCCTTATTATTATCTGATGTTCTGGATCCTGCCTCTCATCACCTGGCACATGGTGATCACGCGCGTGCGCAACATCGCCGAACATGCCGTGGTGCCCGACGACAACGACGTGTTCCGCAACGCGCGCACGACCTATGCCTCGTGGTGGGAGCGCGCGATCCTGGCGCCCTATTGGGTCAACTATCATGTCGACCATCATCTCCTGATGTATGTGCCCTGCTACAACCTGCCGAAGCTGCACCGGCTCCTGCTCGCCAAAGGCTACGGCCCGCGCATGGAAACCCAGCCCAATTACGCGACCATGCTGAAACTCGCGGTCTCGAAAGAAGAAGTCCCGCAGGCGGCGTGAGACGAACATCAGCGCCATCCCACCCGCCCCTTGCGGGCGGGTCGAAATTGTCTTTGAGCGACAGCGAAAAGAGAATTTCGGGGCGGGGTGCTGCATCAACATCACCCCGCCCCGAAACTGTCTTCGCGCTCGCGCGCGAATCCATTTTCGACCCGCCCTCAAGGGGCGGGTGGAAAAACAACACGCCACTGCCGCGAAACCATCGGCGCGCATGGGCGTTGTCCTTCCGTGGTCGAATGGCAAGCGGAGCGAATCATGAGTTCGATGGACAGCCTCGACGGTCGGGCCGACGAGATCGAAGACGACCTGGAAGATGCAGGCCGCAGCGGTATGGAGATCGTTCAGGACAGCCTGGCCGACCTCTATGACGGCCTGGCCGACGAAAGCAGTCGCGCCGTGGAAACCATCGAACAGAAAATCGAGGAGCATCCCTGGCTCAGCCTGTTCGTGGGATTCGGGCTTGGTTGCCTGATTGGCAGCGCGCTGCTGCGGCGTCGTTGAGCGAGGACCATCATGGCCGGCAAAGAAACCACAAATCATAGCAACGGGACCCACCCGCCCACGCATCGCGCCGCGCGCGCCACCGCGCGCGCTACGAAGCGCAAGGCCGTCGCCCGCGCGACGAAAGCGGCGCGCGGACCCGGGTTCGGCCGCATGATCGCAACCGGCGCACTGGCGGTGCTCGGCGTCGTCTTCGTGCTGGGTGCTGCATCTTTCGTGGCGCTGATGGCCGGTTACGAACCGCCGGGCCAGGAGGCCCGCGCCCGACGCCTGCGCCGCTACACGCTCGCGCATACGCCCGACATTGCCGATGCCGTCCATGCCTGGGAGCCGGTCGGCAAACAGATCGGCCGCGGCGAACGCTGGATGCGCCACAGGATTCACGAGGCGACGCGGTAAGGCTGCTTCGAGAGACGACGGAGCGCGGGCATCCTGCCCGCAGGGCAGCGACGCTTCCAAAAGCGGGCAAGATGCCCGCGCTCCGTTTCCATGCGAACCACGCCAAAAAAATTGCTTCCCTGTTATTCGTCCAAAAAATCCAGTCAAACCCTGCCTTTTCCGATTCAAAACAGGCCGAAAGACCCCTGTTATTTCGCCTGTTCCTGCCCTGTTATTCCGCCTGTTATCCGCCTGTTATTCTCCTGTTATTCACCTGTTTTCCGCACGTTCATACCGTATCGGTCATACCGGAAGATTTCGCTCGTGCGGCATCATTCCTTGACTCGTAGCGGTAATACGAGTCAGGTATCGCGGCACTTCGACGTTCGAAGCGGGATGTATAGACCAATTTCTAACTAATGTCAACCTATACGGTCCTATAGAAACCGCTACGGATTCCCTGCCGCCCAGGCGGCTTTTCGCGCCGGGTTCGGCGGCCATGTTAGAAACCGCCATGATCATCCGCGACTTCGATCCGGCCAAAGACAAAGCCGCCGCCCTCGCCTTCATCATGGGCTCGCAGCATTACGAGCACCGGTTCGAGCCCGATCGCAGGCTCGACGCCGAAGTGGCCGAGGAATTCCTTCCCGAAATCCTGAAGCGGGTCGCGGCCCAGCGCGGACGCATCTTCGTGGCGGACGAGGACGGCATCGCCATCGGCTGGGCCGTCTTCACCGTCGAGCAAAACATGCTCTACGTCGTCGAGGCCGAGCGCACTCACGGTTACATCGCGGAGCTTTTCGTGACCGAGACCGCGCGCAGCCACGGCATCGGCCGCGCCCTGATCGCGGCCTGCGAAACCGAAGCCCGCCGCCAGAACCTCCGCCAGATCATGATCGGCGTGCTCACCAAGAGCACACGCACCGCGGAGATTTACGCGCGCGCCGGGTATGGGCCTTATTCGTCGGAGCTGAGGAAGTATTTGTAGCGGGTGCTAAGAATTACAGCTGTAGAACGGCCATTTGCTGGCGCTTCAGGGAACTCACGCCGAAACCACCTTTATTTGCTCCGGCAACGACGGCATTCTTCTTGCCTCTAGCCTTGAGTGGTTCACTGCAGTTCAGTAGTGTCAGGTAATTCAACTCTGGGGGCGTCATGAAATCGATTGCAGCAGGAATTTTGCTTTCAGCGATTATTGGAGCTGCCGCGTCCGCGGCACCCTCGCAAGGGCCAACAGTGGGCGATTGGTTACGAAATTGTGGCCAAGTGACAAACACACAATCTGCCATCGTTCAAAGCCCAAGCACGGCTTCGCGCGAAGAATGCATGTATCGCATCATGCACGAAGCAAACGGCGTGTTGGCGGGCATGAGGCTTTCCAAAGTGAAACCGTGGATATGCATCCCCGATAATGCCGGCGGATTGGAACGGTTCGCGGTGGTTCGCCAGTATATCAACGAGCATCCAGAGACGTTGGGCGCGAATCTTGGCGAAGTGGTCGCAGGCGCGCTGGCGCAGGCTTACCCGTGTCATCGATGAGAGCGTAGCTGCTCTCAGATACCGTGACAGGATAAACAGATTGCCGCGGAGCCAACTCTCCGGTGACCGGCAAGCTACAATTCCGCATTAGTTCTTAGCAGCATCTGCTTCGGAAATATGGCGACAGCAACAATGTTCGAGCAACAGGGGCCGCGCTGAGCAAACGAGTCGTCTTTTTCCTGATTCTTTTCGTTGGAATCGGGCTTTCCGCTTTTCTCGCTTTCGCGGGGCCGCCGTTGCCTTCTCCGAATTTGCAGACCCTTGCCGCGCAGATGATCTTCTATGGCGCGGTCTCCGCGGCCATCGGGGCGGCGAGAACGCCGGGGCAATGGAATGAGAGAATCCGCAGACGCGAAACCCGATCGCGGATTTTGCCGCATTGGGTGTGGCCGCTGCTGTTCGTGTTTCTCGCCATCGCCGACTATCCGGTCGCGCTGGCAATTGTTCTGGGAACCCTCCCTTTTGCACCGAGTACGACGCGCATCGGCCCTGCGCCATCACGCATTCTTGCCGAGTGATTGCTGAGCCGCGCTTCCACGACAAAGAACGACACTCTTTTGCTTCACGCACCATCGATGACGCGGAATCCTGCAAGCGTTGACAGGACTACGGCTTAGCAGTAGTATGACAAACGACGAATTCGAATGGGATGATGCCAAGGCCGCGCGGAATTTTCGCGACCATGGCGTGACATTCGAGGCCGCTTGCGAAGTGTTCCGCGATCTGTTTGCGCTCGATTGGCCCGATACGAGCGAGGACTATGGCGAGGACCGATTTGCCACGATCGGCATGGTGCGAGACCGCTTGCTTTATGTCGCTTATACGATGCGGGGCGAGCGAATACGGATAATCTCGGCTAGAGGAGCCGACCCCCATGAAAAACGGCAATATCACGAAGAAAATGATTAAGCACGATTGGTCGCGCTTCGATGCGATGACGGAAGAGGAGCGCCACGCCGCGGCGCTGCGCGATCCCGACGCGCAGCCATTAACTCCCGAAAGACTCAAGCACATGAAGCGCACGCCGCAGGTGTGCGTGATCCGTCGCGCCATGCGGCTCTCACAGGAGGAATTTGCGGCGCGGTTTCATATTCCGCTGGGAACCCTGCGCGATTGGGAACAGGGCCGCAAAGAACCCGATGCAGCAGCACGCGCCTATCTGAAGGTGATCGCCCGCAATCCCGCCGCGGTCGCGAATGCGTTGCGACCGGCTTGAAGCCGGCGCTGCCGGCGCGCAGATACACCCCGCCCTTACATTCCCGGGAATTCGCAGTTTCGGTAACGCGAGCTACAATTTCGTATCAGCCCAAAACGGCGAACGTTCGGCATTATAGTTCGTGTCACCACAATCCGATGGGCTTGGGGCCGATGTGTCGCGCTAATTCGGGCGTGTGACCCATCGCGAAAAGAGGCGCGCGACCAAGAAGCCGATCGCCGCGAAGGTCAGTCCCAGACCCAGCACCACCGCTGCCGCGTCGGTGTACGACATCGTGTCGAGTATGTGGAACGTGCGGTCGATCTTGACCATGGCAAGAGCCAGGATAATGACCGTGACCATATTCACGGGGATGCGCACCAGCCGTTGCACCGTGTCACGCTTCATTTTCTGCCTCCCGCTTGAGCCACGGCTCGCACCGAGTCCGCCGACGACACTCCGTATATAGCACAATATGGAAGCGCCGGTTATCACTTCTCTCGCGCACCGATTTTTCGGATGCCGGCCCTGAGCGGAAAGCCGTCGTTCACGGATCGCGGTAACGCGTCGCGAGTTGCGGGGATTGTGCGGCGAAGGCCGCGAGGT
>JBEKLK010000123.1:0-9130 GCA_050010235.1 Rhizomicrobium sp. | reverse complement strand
CGCGCATCGACGACCCCAGGATTCAGTGCAACCAGCACGATGCGCCCGCTTTCCGCGCCATCGCGAAAGCCCTGAAAGACAATTTCCAGGTGCTGCCATTGGCTGCGCTGGACGATGCGCTGAGCCATCCCGAGCGCCACGAACGCACCGTTTTCCTGATGTCGGATGACGGTTATGCGAACACGCTGACGGTGGCCGCCGACATTCTCGAAGAGCTTCGCCTGCCATGGACCTTGTTCGCAAGCACACGTCATATCGATACGGGCGCGCGCAATCCCATGACGTTGGCCCGCATCTTCTTTCACTATGCGCCGGCGGGGCGATACGAGATTCCCAATTTCGGGTCGCCGATCGAACTGGCGGACGATCTGCAACGGGCGATTCTCGCATGGCCGTCGCTCATGGCGCTGAAGGCGATGGATGCCGCACATGCCGATCAATCCGTTGCCGCGATGATGGCTGCAATTCCGGATGAGCAGCGCGCTGATTTGTTGAAGCAATTTTGTTCCGAGGATTTCCTGACGTGGCAAGGCGTTGCGACGCTCGCCAAACGCGGCGTCGAGATCGGCGCGCATGCCGATTCTCATTGGCCCATGCATGAGGCTCAGTCGCCGGACTATCTTATCGAGCAGGCCCGACTGCCGCGGGAAAAGATCATCGCCGCGGTCGGCGCGTGCCGGTATTTCGCGTATCCCTTCGGCAATGTGGGCGACGTCTCCCCCATGGCGTGGCAAGCGGTTCGCGATGCCGGTTACGAAAGCGCCTTCACCACGTTGTCCGGTTCGCTGGACGCGAGCGTCAATCGCTGGCTCTTACCGCGCTATGGTCTCGCATCGCGCGATGCGCATCTGGAAGCGTTGTTGCCGCTCCTGCGCGCCGGCAATTCGCGTCTGACCCGCTGGCAGAAGCGGATGGCGGCTTAACTGTCGTTAGCCGGTTAGAACGCCAAATTTGGGCGCTGCACGTTAATGCTTCTCCGTCCCATCATGGGTCATGCCGCTGTCTCGCAACGGCACGACGCCCATTGGTAAATTCCATTCACCATTCCTGAAGCGGTTAATTTTGTCGTGATACGGCGCACAATAATCGTCAACCGTTCAATTCCGGGACAACCCACCGCCGCGCATATGGCGCGCAGGATGCAGTTCCAGACCCGCGATACAGAATCATCGAGGGCTGGAATTGAGTGCCCATCCGCAATTGGCCGAACGGCCGATCTGGTCCGAACCGAAAACAACGGCGAACGCGCACGGCTTGACCAGTGTGCTCAATCTTGCCGACGCCCGGGCGGTCATTCCCGCGCGTCCGGCGGAAATTTCCGGATTTTCGCGCAATCCCACCCGGCAGTTCCTGAAACGCGTATTCGATCTTTCGATCGCTCTGCCGCTATTTGTCCTCCTCGCGCCGTTCATGGCGGCCATCGCCATCCTGATCCGGCTCGACAGCGAAGGTCCTGTCCTGTTCCGTCAGACGCGTCTCGGGCAGGACGGCAAGCCGTTCGAAATCGTCAAGTTCCGCACCATGACAGTGCTCGAAGACGGAGACTGCATCACGCAAGTGTGCAAGGGCGACGCGCGGGTGACGCGGGTCGGCCGTTGGCTGCGGCGTTCGAGCTTCGATGAGCTGCCGCAATTCATCAATGTCATCGCGGGCGAGATGTCGCTTGTCGGTCCGCGCCCCCATGCGGTCGCGCATGATAGGCTTTATTCGACGCTCATCGAGAATTATCAGCTTCGGCAGCAGGTAAAGCCGGGCATCACGGGCTGGGCCCAGGTGCATGGTCTTCGCGGCGGGACGCAGGACATCGAGGACATGCGCGATCGCGTGACGCTCGACATCTGGTATGCGCGGCGCGCGAGCTTTGCGCTCGATCTCAAAATCCTTCTGCGCACGCCGTACGAAGTTCTTCGCCAGAGGAATGCATATTGATGAGCGCCGGCGCCACATTTGCGCCGACGGGGTTTGCGCTTCAGGCTGCGCCCGCCCGGCGCAAATCCTATCGCGAGGTGATCGTCGGCGGCCTGAAGACGGCCTGTCTGTCGCGCGCGCAGATGATGTCGCTGATGGTTCAGGATTGTCTCGCGGCGCGCACGGATGCGCGACGGCTGCCGAAGCTTATTTTTGCCGCCAACGGGCATGTCGTTTCGCTCGCCGCCTCCGATCAAGAATTCCGTCGCCTGCACGAATTCGCCGATATGATCCATGCTGACGGCCAACCCGTCGTGCTGGCTTCGATGCTGACCCGCACGCCCATACCCGAGCGCAGCGCCACGACCGATTTCTTCCATGATGCAGCGCTGGCCGCGCGGGACAACGGGCTCACCTTCTTCCTGCTGGGTGCGACCGAAGAGGTTAATGCGTCCTGCGCCGAGAAAATGCAGGATATGTATCCGGGCCTCAGGATCGCCGGGCGGCGCAACGGTTATTTCTCCCGCGAAGAAGAGGGAGCGATCTGCGACGAGATCAATGCCACCGGGGCGGACATTGTCTGGGTGGGCCTCGGCGTTCCGCTCGAGCATTCGTTCTGCGTCCGCAACAAACACCGGCTGAAGGCGGGGTGGACCGTCACCGCCGGCGGCTGCTTCAACTATGTGACGGGGCACTATGCCCGGGCTCCCGGCTGGATGCAGCGCCTGGGGCTCGAATGGATGCACCGCCTGTGGAATGAGCCGCGCCGCCTGTTCTGGCGCTATGCAATCACCAACCCGCATGCGCTCTTTCTGCTGCTGACGCGAACAGCCGCCGTCAAGACTGGCCCGATCGTTGCTGATACCGGCTCACAAGGAAGCCTGTTGCAACACAAAGCCGGTTAAATGTCCGCCATCGCCGACATTGCAAGCGTCACGGCCCCGGAGCGAGAGCCGGGCGCCCGGAAGCTCGGTCGCGTGGCCGTTCGCTATGGACTCTCGGCCAGCGGCCCCGTCAGCGTGTCCGGCGCGCATTTCATTGCTTCGATGGTCTTCCTGCACGTGTTGTCGCGCGCCGAATTCGGCCTGTTTGCATTTCTTCTCGTCATCGTTCCGCTGTGCATGAGCCTTTCCGGTGCGTTGCTCAGCACGTCGATCGCGACGGCAATCACGGGTTCGCAGACGCTTTGCGAAGATCGCATCGGGACCCACCTCAAGCTCAACCTTGCTTTCTCTGCTCTCGCAAGCGTGGCGGTTTTTGTTCTGATGTATTCCATCCGGGCTCCGCTGATGCTGGCCGTCACGCTCGGTCTCTATGCCGGGGCGATGACCCTGCGCTGGTTCGGCCGAAGCTACGCCTATCTGACGAACAAGTCGGTGCGTGCCGTTTCGTCCGACATCGCCTATAGCGGACTTCTGATGGCCGGGTTGGCCGGGCTCGTTGCCGCGCACCAGTTGACCGCCCTTCACGCCGCGGAAGCGTTGCTGGGGTCCGCTGGACTGTCCCTACTGGCATTCGGCCCCGATTTTCTCGCCAAGCTGTTCTGGCCGGGCAACGCAGGTTCGCTCACCGCCTATGGCCAAATCTGGCGAGACCTCACGCGTTGGTCGCTGATGGGCGTCATGCTGACGGAAATGACGGTGAACGCCCACGCCTATCTTGTGACCCTTGTAGCTGGTCCGGCCGCCTTCGCGCTCCTGGCCTTGGGCGCGCTGCTGATGCGTCCGGTTTCGTTGGTCCTGACAGCTCTGCCGGATATGGAACGGCCCGCCATGGCCCGGGCGATCGCCGCGGGGAACTTCGATCGTGCTTTCCGTTCCGTTAAGGAATTTAGAACGGCGTCCGGTGCAGTCTGGCTTCTGACGCTTTTGCTGTCGGGCGCGCTCTTGCTCTGGTTTCCCCACCTCATTCTCAGGAAGGGCTATGACGAGACCCAGGCGATCGTTGTGGTCGCGATCTGGGGCGTGATTCAGGCCGTGCGCACGCTTCGTACGCCGGAGGCCGTGCTGCTGCAGGCCGCGCGGCAATACCGCTCGCTGGCGGGGGCTGGAATTTGGTCGAGCGTCGTTTCACTGGCGGCAACCCTGGGGTTGTTGCTCGTTGCCGGCCCCATCGCATCTCTTGGCGGAGTTCTCATCGGCGAATTGGCGATGACCTGGAACATTTTTGCGTTGTCGAGGAAGTGGAAGTTGAGTCATGGCTGATGTGACGATCGCCATTCCCACGTTCCGCAGGCCGCGCGGGCTCGAGCGTTTGCTCGCGGCGCTCGCAAAACTGGAAACGACGGCGAATGTTTCGGTGCTCGTCGCCGACAACGACGCCGAAAGGCGTGAAGGAGTGGCCGTTTGCGAACGCCTGCGTGCGGACGGTTATCGCTGGACGTTGGACGCGATTGTCGTTCCCGAGCGCGGCATCGCCCAATCCCGCAATGCGCTCGTGGTGCGGATTCTTGCCGGATCCGGCGCCGAGTTTGTCGCGATGGTCGACGATGACGAGTGGCCGCAGCCGCAATGGCTTGACGCGTTCCTGCGCGCGCAAAGGGAAACCGACGCAGACGTGCTGCACGGCGCGATCCTGCGCGAATTCGAGCGCGCGCCCGGAATTTGGGCGGCCCATTGCCCGGGCATCGCCTCCACCCGCGTTGCGCGGCGAGCGTCTTCGACAATCCCCGGAGCGGGAAACATATTCCTGCGCCGTGCCTGCCTCGAAGAATTGGCGCAGCCCTGCTTCGATCCGGAGTTCGCGCTGACGGGCGGCGAGGACAAGGACTTTTTCACGCGGCTCAAGAAACAGGGCCGAAAATTTGCCGGCGTGGACGAAGCGGTCTGCTATGAATTCGTTCCGGCGTCGCGCGCCAATCTACGCTGGGCCTTGCAGCGCGCCTACCGCATCGGCAATTCCGACATGCGCGTCACCCTCAAGCACGAATCGGCGACCGGAGCGCTGGCAAGAGAGAGTGCGAAGATCGCGGGCGCGGTCTTGCTGTTTCCGCTTCTCTTTGCGATTTCGATACCCTTTGCCGCGCGCCGCGCGGATCCCTTGTGCAAGCTTTATCGCGCGGCCGGCAAGGTCGCTGCGATCTTCGGAAGCCACTTCAACGAATATGCGACCGTCCATGGCGATTGACGGCACCACGATCGACGCAACCCGCGCGGACGCGGCCTCCGGGCAATGGCTGGCCGAGGCGGCCTATGGCGCATTTTTGCTCCTGATCTTCGTCGGGATTACGCCGTTCGCGATCCGTGACCCGGCGGTGCTGGCGGCCGCCGAAAGTGGATTTTCCGGAGCGGGCGATGTGCTGCGGCAAATCACTTATGCCGGTGTGTTCTGCCTGATCGCGTTGGTCGCTATGAAGCAGCGCGGCCTGTCGGCCTTCGCCATCGTGCCCCCCGTTCTGGCCCTGCTTCTGGCGTGGTGCCTGTTGAGCGCATCGTGGTCGCCCGAGGCAGGCGTCACGTTGCGGCGCGCCGTGCTTGCGATCGTGGTGGTGCTGTCCGCCATGTTGGGCGTCGAAACGATCGGCGCCGACCGGGCGCTCAAGCTCTGGCGCTATGTTCTGGGCGCAGTCCTCGTCGTCAATTGGTTGTCCATTCCGCTGGTGCCGCAGGCCGTGCATCTGGTTGGGGAGACCGATCCCTCGCTGATCGGCAACTGGCGCGGTCTCTTCTTCCACAAGAACATTGCGGGCGCCGTCTCGGCCATCACCGCGATCGTGTTCCTGTTCAGCTTCCTGGAGACCCGCCGCGTGCTCGACGCGATCCTGTTCGTCGCCGCGGTCGGCTTCCTGATCATGACGCATTCGAAATCGTCGATCGGGCTGCTTCCCGTTGCGGTCCTGGCAGGTCTTGTCTACCGCGCCGCGTGGCGACGCGGGATCGACCGGTTGATCGTGACGGTCCTTGTCGTGCTTCTGTGCGGCTTCGCGGCGGTGTTCGCGGCGGTCGATTCCGGCGCCATTGTTCATGCACTGCACGATCCCGACCAGTTCACCGGTCGGGCTGCGATCTGGTTTCCGGAAATTGCCTATATTCGCGACCACCCGTTTCTCGGCGCAGGCTTCGGCTCATTCGCCGACACCGGCAAGCTTTCTCCGCTCTACCACTATGTCAACGCAACCTGGGTGCAGAACGTATCGCATGGTCACAATGCCTATTTGCAAATGCTCGTGACCATTGGCGGAGTCGGTTTCGTGCTCGCGATGTCGAGTTTCGTTCTCGCGCCGGCGGTTGCGTTCTGGCGCGGCAATGGTGTGCGGATCGACCTCATGTCGCTACTGTTCGCGATTTTCGTCTTCGTCATCCTGCACAATTTCCTGGAGTCGGATTTTCTCGAGGGCGACAGCCAGGCCTGGGTCGCGTTCGTCCTGATGCTGGCGATGTTGCGGGTTTCGCGCCCCGCCACGACGCGCGTCATGACGTGATGCCATCCCCGCGGCCCTTTTTCTCCATCGTGATTCCGGTCTTCAACCGGGCCGGCGTGTTCGCAATGGCGCTGCAATCGGTGCTCGATCAGACGGAGCAGGACTTCGAGATCGTCATCGTGGACGACGGTTCGCGCGACGACCCGAAACAGGTCGTCGACCGGTTTTCCGATCCCCGCATCCGCTTCATGCGACAGGACAACAAGGGCGGCGGCGCCGCGCGCAACGCGGGAATCGATCTTGCGCAGGGCCGTTTCATCGCATTTCTCGATTCCGACGATTGGTTTCTGCCCACGCATCTGGCGACGATGCGTCGCCTGCTGGAAGGCACCCACGGCGTCGCGGGATATGCGCGGATGATCGTCGATCGGGGTCAGGGCCGGACGTTCCTGAAACCGCCGCGTGCCATCCGCGCCGATGAGCATATGGCGACCTATCTGTTGTGCGACCGGGGGTTCGTGCCGACGACCACGCTTGTCGTCGAGGCGGCGGTGGCGAAGCGCGTGCGCTACGACGAGACGCTGCCTTATGCGCAGGATACGGATTTCGCGATCAGGCTGTTTTTTGCCGGTTGCAAATTCGTCATGGCCGAAGAGCCCGGCGCGGTCTGGCGGGACGTCTACAATCCCCATCGTGCGTCCGCGGGGCGCAAGGGCGCGCGACTGACGGCATGGCTTGAAAACCTTCGACCAAACATTCCAGCCATAGCCTATCGCGGCGGTCGCGGCTGGCTCATCGCCAAAGGACTGGTGACCACCGACGCCTTTGGCGCATTGAAGCTCTATCTGGGTGCCGTCACCCGGGGCTGCTACCGTCCGGGGCTTGCCGTGATCGTTTTTCTGCAGATTTTTTTCTCGGATCGTCTCTATCGTTGGCTGGCCGACAGCGTTGTCGCAAAATACCGCGGGGCCGTCTGGTCGCGTGCTGACCAAAGCGCCGCGCAACCACGCGCGGCAGGGCGCTGAGCGCAATGCCGACGCGGCGCTCTCTTCTCGCACGGCTCGCTCTCGCCGGTGCGGCGGGCGTTTTCACGACGCCGTCCGTCGCGGGATTGCTGCGGGCCAGCGTCGAGGACAATGTGCAGGCGCCTCTGCGTGCGCTCGCGGCCCAAAGGGGTATCGTCTACGGGTCGGCGGTGAGCTCGTATGAATTGCGCGACCCCGCTTTCGCCGCCAGCCTCGCGCAGGAAGCAGCTATTCTCGTTCCCGAGTACGAAATGAAACGCGGCGTGATCGAGCAGACGCGCGGCCGTTACGATTTTTCGGGCCTCGATTTGCTGCTGGCGTTTGCGCGCATGCACGGCATGGCGGTTCGCGGTCATCCCCTCGTCTGGCATCGCCGCAATCCCGATTGGCTGGAAGCCGCCGTGTTGTCGGAGCGCGATCCGGGTTTGCAGACGGGATACATCGACGCCGTCATGCGGCACGGCAATGGCCGGATTCGATCCTGGGACGTCGTCAACGAGGCGATCTCGCCGGAGGACGGCCGGGCGGACAATCTCAGAAATACGCTATGGCTGCAGGCGTTCGGCCCTTCCTATATCGATGTGGCGTTTCACACGGCGCGCAATGCCGACCCCACGGCGCTCCTCGTTTACAACGACTGGGGCTGCGAAGGCGCCGGTCCGAAGCATGATCGATTCCGGGCAGCCACTTTGGATTTTCTGGAAAAGGCGCTGGCGCGTGGCGTGCCCATCGATGGATTGGGGCTTCAAGGTCACCTGCAGGCGTTCGGTCCGCCCGTCGACCAGTCCAGACTGCGCGCGTTTCTGGGTCGGGTGCAGCAGCTGGGCCTGAAGATATTGGTCACCGAGCACGATGTCGACGATTCCGGCGGGCCGTCGGACGTTGTCGCGCGCGACCAGGCGGTCGCCGATACGAGCCGCCGCTTCCTGGAAGTGGTGCTGGACAACAGCGCGACTGAGGCCGTCCTGACCTGGGGACTGTCGGACCGCTTCCTCAAGGCGCCGGGTTGGCGCGCAACGCTCGCGGGCTATAGTCCCCGCACATTGCCGCTCGACGCGGATCTGCAACGCACGGCGATGTGGCGCGCCATGGCGCGCACCTTCGCGACCGGCTGATTACGACCGGTCAGCCGCCGTCATGGGCGAACGACCAGTAAAGCTCGCGCGCACGGCGATACATGCGGCCCGGCTGCAAGGCGCGGTCGTCGATGCGCGTGACGGGCAGCACCTTGGCGTAATTTCCACTTGAGAAGATTTCGTCGGCTTCTTCGAAATCGCGATAGGCGAGGCTCGTCTCGAGGACCGTGATTCCGTCCTCGCGCAACAGCTTGATCACGCGCTGGCGCGTGATGCCGTCGAGGAACGTGCCGTTGGCCGCCGGGGTAAAGACCACACCGTCCCTGGCGAGAAAAACATTGGAGCTCGCCGTTTCGGCAATATTGCCCAGCATGTCGCGCACGAGCGCGTTGTCGAAGCCGCGGGTTTTCGCTTCGAGAGCGGCACGCGCATTGTTGGGATAGAGGCAAGCGGCCTTTGCATTGACGGGCATGCATTCCATCGTGGGCCGGCGAAAGGGCGAGAGCGTGATCGACTGACCGGCTTCGCTGGGCATCGGAAGCTCGTAGAGACACAGACACCACGAAGTCGAATCCGGATCGGGCGCCACAGCCGAACTTCCGCTCTGCTCGGCCCAATACATGGGCTTGATGTAAAGCTCGGCCTTGCGACCGAAGTGCGCCAATCCCTGTTTGGCGAGATCCATCCAGGTTTCGGTCGAATTGATGGGTTTGAGCCCCAGCGCCACCGCGGAAACATTGATGCGGGTCATGTGACGAACG
>JBEKLK010000122.1:0-9142 GCA_050010235.1 Rhizomicrobium sp. | reverse complement strand
CATCACATCGATCATCAGCACGGGCCGCCGGCCGTAGCGGTCGGCAAGCCGCCCGAGAATGAACGCGCCGACGGGGCGCAGCGCGAGCGTCAATGTGATCGCCACGAGGATCGTGGGCACGCGCACCGCGAATTCCTTCGCGATGTCGGTGACGACGAACACGAGCAGGAAGAAATCGAACGCATCGAGCGTCCAGCCGAGATAGCTCGCGACGACGACGTGCTTCTGCTCCTTGGTCCAGCCTTTTAGTGCTTCGAACGCCATTTTCAGCCCCAGGATTTCGAAAAGTAAACCAACAGCAGATCGCTTCCCGCTCTAACCCGGTATGTCATGGCCCGCACAAGCGGGCCATCCAGGTGATGTATCTCCGACCGCGAAGAAAAGTAAGTATTTTAGCATCCCACCCACAGTACAAAAACTTCACCTGGGCGGCCCGCTTGTGCGGGCCGTGACAACGAGAGAGTACAAATCCTCGCAATTCCTATCGATCTATCTCACGCAACGAGCCTTGCTTCCGTCTTCGCCGCGATTTCATCGCGGGTCACGCCGGGTGCGATTTCGACAATCCTGAGGCCGCCATCCGTCACGTCGAACACGCCCAAACCGGTCACGATGCGATTCACGCAGGCGCGCCCGGTGAGCGGCAAGGTGCATTCCTTGAGGAGTTTGGAGCGCCCCGCCTTGTCCGCGTGATCCATGATGACGACGACTCGCTTGACGCCAGCGACCAGATCCATCGCGCCGCCCATGCCCTTGACCATTTTGCCGGGCACCATCCAGTTGGCGAGGTCGCCGGACTCCGACACCTCCATCGCGCCCAGAATCGACAGATCGATATGGCCGCCGCGGATCATCGCAAAGCTGTCGGCCGAGGAGAAATAGGACGTGCGCGGCAGGGCCGTGATCGTCTGCTTGCCGGCATTGATCAGATCGGGATCGACTTCATTGGCGCGGGGAAACGGTCCCATGCCCAGCATGCCGTTCTCGGACTGGAGTGTCACGTCCATGCCGTCGGGAATATAATTGGCGACCAGGGTGGGAATACCGATGCCCAGATTGACATAAAAGCCGTCGCGCAATTCCTGCGCGGCGCGCCTGGCCATGTCGTCGCGATTCCAGGGCATTTTCCCTCCTAGAGGCGAATAGTGAGTAGCGAATGGCGAGTAGGGTTCATTTTTCTATTCGCTACTCGCTATTCGCTTTCTCTCACCGTTCTCTTCTCGATGCGTTTCTCGTAATGCGCACCCTGCACGATCCGCTGCACGAAGATTCCCGGCGTATGGATGGCATCCGGATCGAGCGCGCCCACCGGCACGATCTCCTCGACTTCCGCGACCGTCACCTTTCCGGCCGCAGCCATCATCGGATTGAAATTGCGCGCGGTCATGCGGTAGACCAGATTTCCCTCGGCATCGCCCTTCCATGCTTTGACGAGCGCGAGATCGGCGCGCAGACCGCGTTCGAGAATATAGGTCTCGCCGTCGAACGCCTTCTGCTCCTTGCCCTCGGCGATCAGTGTGCCGACGCCCGTCTTGGTGTAGAAACCGGGGATACCAGCCCCGCCCGCACGGATACGCTCAGCCAAGGTGCCTTGCGGATTGAATTCGAGTTCGAGTTCGCCGGACAGATATTGCTTCTCGAAGGTCTCGTTCTCGCCGACATAGGAGCTGATCATCTTTTTGATCTGGCGCGTCTGGAGCAGCAGGCCGAGACCGAAATCGTCGACCCCCGCATTGTTGGAAATGACCGTAAGATTTCCCACGCCGGAGTCGCGCAAGGTGAGGATCAGATTTTCGGGGATACCGCACAGGCCGAAGCCGCCGGACATGATGGTCATGCCGTCGAACAGCACGCCCTCGAGCGCTGCGGCCGCGCTCTTATAGACTTTCCCCATGATCGCCTTCCAAGCTTGGTGCGGGCGTTCGGCGCCCCTCGAAGTGGCGGCAAGGCTTACGTATATCGGGGAGGTCGCGCAAGATCGTTCACGAGGCGGCTTTGCCCTCGACCGTTTCGGGCCGCCGCGAATTGAACTCCTCGCGCGAATTGACATGCGGGAATGGCATGGCCGGCACGGGCACTTCCAGAAAACGGCAGAGCGGCGCCCAGCCCTCGGCCGGATTGAACACCAGGAGGCGCTCCGGCGCGATCATGGCCTTCACTTCTGCATTGTGGCTGAGATAGGCGGCGATGACATTGTCTTCATCGAGATTGTTGTGGAAGGTCTGTTCGACGACGATCATGTGCGCGAAACGAAACCACTCGGCCCTCGCCGGATCCTCGATTTCGATTCGTTTCATGCTCTTCAGGATCGTGCTCGTAATGCTCTCAAACCATTGCTTGGGATCGCGCTCGCTCAGGATCACCTTGGCGTCCGGATAGCGTTCCGACAGTTCCTTGTAAAAATGGCAGCTCGGCCAATCGACGCTGGCGTGGTAGTTCCCAAACACGTCTTCCCAATCAACCTTTTCGCCCATGGCGGCCCGGAGCCAGAACTGGCCCTGCTCAGGATGCGCGAACACCTCCACCATGTGATGACAGGGTCCGAATCCGATCTGCTCCAGCGCGGTCTTGAGCGTGAGCGTTCCGTTGCGCCCCAGTCCCGCGCCGATCACCTGCAGTGCCATGCGTTCCCCCAATACCGGCCGGCCCGAAACGACATGGTTACGCCGAAACGCACCCGCCGCAAGCCGCGTTTATGGGTTACACTAAGGCAGCGGTTTTTGGAGAGAAAAATGAACTGGCGGATGATCTTGGTTGCCGGCGCAGCCGTCGTTTCCACCGCGCAGGCGAACGCGATGGAACTCAGGAGCGCGGAAATGGCTGAGGGCGCTTCGCTTTCGATCGAGCAGGTCTATGGCAAATGCGGCGGCAAGAACGTTTCGCCGTCGCTCGCCTGGAGCGGCGTGCCGACCGGGACCCAAAGCTTTGCACTCACCGTATTCGATCCGGACGCCGATGGCGCCGGCTGGTGGCATTGGGTGGTCTTCGACATTCCTGCGACGGCCGTTGGCTTGGCCAAAGGCGCAGCACTGCCGACGGGTGCGGTGGAAGGCGAGAACGATTTCGGCGACAACGCCTATGATGGCGCATGCCCGCCGGCTGGCTCGGGCCTGCATCACTATCAGTTCACTCTTTGGGCTCTGGGCACGCCGACAATCCCGTTTGACGCAACCGCCACAGGCCAGAAGATCGGCCCCTGGCTGGAAAGCCACGCCGTCGCGAAAGCGCAACTGGTTCCCGTACTACAGCGGTGAACGAATTTTCCGCACAGATCGCGAAAATCTACACCGTCTCCGCGTCCCGCAGCCGATCGATCTTGCGCAGCGGCGGGAACATCCACATCCACAGTGCGACCACGGCAAGCGTCCCCAATCCGCCGACGACAACGGCCGGCACCGTGCCGAACCACGCGGCCGTCACGCCCGATTCGAAGCTCCCCAACTCGTTCGACGCCCCGATGAACAGCATGCTCACCGCGCTGACGCGGCCGCGCATCGGATCCGGCGTCGCATATTGGATGAGCGCGGTGCGGACGAACACGCTCACCATGTCGGATGCGCCCAGAACGGCGAGGGCCGCGAGCGTCAGATAAAAGTTCCGCGAAAGTCCGAACACGACCGTGAACGCGCCGAAGATCGCGACGGCCAGAAACATTTTCCAGCCCGTGCCGCGTTCGATCGGGTGGCGGCCAAGCAAAATGGCGACGACGGCCGCGCCGACCGCCGGCGCGCTGCGCAACAGTCCAAGCCCCACCGGGCCGACATGCAGAATGTCGCGTGCATAGACCGGCAACAGCGCGGTCGCACCTCCCAACAGCACGGCGAACAGATCGAGCGACATGGCGCCGAGAACGACGGGCCGCCGCCGCACGAAACTGACGCCTTCGGCGACGCGCGCGATGGCGGTCGTGCCGATATGCCCCGTCCGTGCAATGCGCCGTCCACCCAGGAGCGATACGCCGATGCCCGCGCCGAAAAAGCAGACGGCACACGCCGTATAGGCGGTGGCCGGTCCCAGCACGTACAAAAGACCGCCGACCGCGGGACCCGCGATCACGGCCACCTGGAAGGTCGACGAACTCCATGCGATCGCGCGCGGCAACCGTTCGGGCGGTACGAGAAACGGCAGCAGCGATTGCGACGAGGGGCCGGAAAATCCCCGCGCCGCACCGAACAGGACCAACACCGCATAGAACGGCCAGACTCGGCCCCCATGTGCAAAAGTGAGAACGAGGAACAATACGCCGCACAACGCTTCGGCGATCAGGCTGATCGCGAGAACCCGGCGTTGGTCGAAGCGGTCGACAATGTCGCCGGCCGGCAGGGTGAGCAGAAACATGGGCGCGAATTGGCACAGCCCCACAAGACCAAGCGCCAAAGGATCGCGCGCGATGTCGTAGACCTGCCAGCCTACGGCCACCGACTGGATCTGCATCGCGATGGTCGCGAGGAAACGGGTGGAAAGAAAAACCGAGAAATCGCGCTGGCGATAGAGCGCGGGCGGCGAATCCGTCATGGAGACAGGGAGCGCGACGAGAGGGCCCGCGTCAAGCGGGACTCAAATGGGACGCTTTTCGCCCAGCCGGCGCATCCAATCCTCGCGTGCGATCTGCCAGATCTCCGCGGGGAAAGTCTTGCCGCCCATGACGATGTCGCGACGCTCGCCCTTCGTCTCGCCGATCCGCTGGGCGACCGCCTGCGACGGTCTGTTGTCGACATGGATGACCGAGATGAGCCGCTCGACCGGCTGGGTCATGAAGCCATAGGTCATCGCGGCACGAGCCGCCTCGCTCGCATAGCCGGCGCCCCAATAGTCCTTGCCCAGGGTCCAGCCCACTTCGAGGCCCGGCCAGCCTTCCGGATTGTTCAAGCCGATCCGGCCGACGAGCGCGGAATCGGATTTGCGCTCCACGGCCCAAAAACCGTATCCCCGCAATTGCCAATGACCGACGGTGGTCGCGAGACTGCGCCACGAATCGCTGCGGGACATGGGCTCGCCCGTCAGCCAGCGCATCACATCGGCATCGGCGTAAAACGCCGCCAATGCGTCCAGGTCTTCATTCCGCCATTCGCGCAGAAGAAGCCGTTCGGTCTCAAGACGTGGAATCATGGCGCGCTCGCAATGGGACGATGGCGAATCATTGCGCCAATGACGCGATCCCGCAAGCGCCACCTGCGCCGCGACGCGTGCTGCGGAAGAAGACGATCCATGCAGCCAGCGCACAGATCCCGGCCACTGCGGCTGCGGCCTGCAACGCTTGCGGGCCGGCCAGCGACTGGACGAAGGCGAGCGGTGCGATTCTGGGCTGCAGCACGCCGGCGGAGATAAAATAGGCGGCATCGAACCCCACATGCGTCACGATTCCCGGAATGACCGAGTTCGTACGATACGTCATCGTGCCCAGAACGGTGGACACTGCGAGAAAGATGCCGATCCAGACAATTGCTTCGGCCGCGAAATAACTGTGATTGGTGTGGAACAGTGCCCAGAACATTCCGCTGACGAGAATTGCCGGCACGAACCCGAAGCGGCGTTCGAGCGCACCCTGCAGGTATCCGCGGAACGCAATTTCCTCGACAGTGCCCGCCACGATTGCCGCCATTGCCAATGTGGCGAACAGAGCGGGTGCAGGCACATGCGGTAGAGCGAGAGGCGATTCGCCGCCGAGCCCGACTGCGGCGCGGTGCGCGGCATAGAGGAGGAAACCCGCGATCATTGTCGACCAGCCGGCGATCACAGCGGACAGCAGCGCTCTCGAAGAGACCGCATTAAGGCGAAGTCCGATGCGTCTTGCGTCACGCCCGGCTCGGGGCCATGCGCCGGCCCGAAGATAGGCGACGCCGCCGACAAGCACCGCGGCCATCGCCACGACCTCCCAGGGAAACGCCGTCGGGCTCCGAAACATCTGCGCGAGCAACGCAATCCATGTGCCGGTGCCGACAGCGAAAACGGCGATACCGGACGCCAACGCCTTGAGGAACACGCGAAGCGCGCCCGGCTCCAGGCGTGGTGAGTTCATTCCGGATGCTGCATCGGTCATGAATGATCTGTCCTTAAACGACAGACACAGCATCGATGCCCGCGCGCAAAATGTGTTTGTGCCGCGCTTGGCGAAAGCTTTGGAATTCCTTGGGATTCAACGCACGACGCGGATGCGCTCCAGCAACGCCGCGAAACGCGGATCGTTGTGGAGCCGATCCAGATGCGGCATGTGGGGTAGCCACAACAAATAGCAATCGTCGCGCGCCACGGCCTTTTCGAGGATGGCGAAGGCTGCGTCAGCGTCGCCGGCCGTCGCTCGGAGAATGGCGATATCCGTCAGTCGCGGGCTGAACACCATCTGCTGGCTTTCGAACAGATCGGCGGCTGCGGCGCTGAAGCCTGCGATACCATCGTTGCGATGGGCGTCGCGCAGACCTTCGAGGGTGGCCGCACTCGCACCCCACGCGCGCAGGCTTTCGAAAAATGCGTCGCGCGCCTCGCGATCCTCGCCCAGGAAATGATGCGCCCAACCCTTCGCCGCCCACGCCTCGCTTGTCTTCGGCGCCAGGTCGAGCGTGCGTTTCGTCTCGGCGATCGCAGGCCGAAAACGGCGCGCCATCGTCAAACATTGGGTGAGATCGGCGCGAGCCGACAGCGAATAGGGTTCGATCTCGACGGCTTTGCGCATTTCGCGTTCGGCGTCGACGAAGCGCCCGACCGCGGTCAATGCAAAACCGCGATAGCGATGCGCCAGGCCGGCACGCGCGTCGAGCGCAATCGCCTTCAGGAATACGGCATCGGCCGCGGCGAAGTCGTGTTGCGAGAGCAATGTCGCAAAACCGAACGTCGCCCAGGCATGCGCGAGGCGCTCGTCGAGCGCGATGGCCGCCTGCGCCGACGACTTCGCAGCCGCCAGCAACTGCCCCGCATCGCCTTTGCCCAGCAGATGTTGGCGCAGCATCGCCTCGGCGAGACCTGCATGGGCGGGGGCGTGTTTCGGATCGGCACGGATCGCGCCTTCGAAATAGATGCGCGCTTGATCGAGGCCCGAAGACAAGGGCGATTTCAGCTCGGCAAATCCGCGAGCCACGAGTGTTGCAGCCTGGGATTGCTCGCCTGATACCCGCGACGATTCGGACGCAGCATCTTCATCCGGGGCGATCAGAAGCCGGTAGCCGCGCTTCGGCACGGTTTCGATATAGGCCCGAGAATTTCCCAACGCCGCGCGCAGCCTGCTGACGGCGCCGGCCAAAGTGTCGTCACCGATCGCGCGGCCGCCCCAGACGGACGCGACGATACGATCCTTGGACAACACTTTTCCCGGTTCACCCGCGAACAGGAGCAGCAAATCCATGTTGCGGGGTTCGAGACGGATTTCCGCGCCGCCATCGCGCGCCACGATGACGCCGCGCGCCGGGTCCACCGACCAATCGCCAAGCAGGAACGGATGTTCGCTGGCCGCGCGGGGCGACATGGCGTGACCCGATAAACTCCGCGCCCGGTATAGCGACCCGGACGCAGGATGACAATTTGAAGCGGGCTCGATTAAAGGCGCGTGCCGATCATTTCGCGCGAACGGCTTTGACGATCTTCTGGGCGGCATCGGCGAGGTCGATGCCGGAGACGATCGGCAAGCCGGATTTGGCAAGAATTTCCTTGCCCTGATCCACGTTGGTGCCTTCCAGACGCACCACCAGCGGCACCGACAGCGACAGCTCGCGCGCTGCCGCCACGATCCCTTCGGCAATGATGTCGCATTTCATGATGCCGCCGAAGATGTTGACCAGGATTCCCTTCACATTGGGATCCGACACAATGATCTTGAACGCGGCCGTCACCTTCTCCTTCGATGCGCCACCGCCCACGTCGAGGAAATTGGCCGGCTCCTCGCCATAAAGCTTGATGATGTCCATCGTCGCCATCGCGAGGCCCGCACCGTTCACCATGCAGCCGATCGAGCCGTCGAGCTTGACGTAGGAGAGATCGTATTTGGCCGCTTCGCGCTCGGTGGGATCCTCTTCGTCGGGATCGCGCAGCTCGGCCACGTCCTTGTGCCGGAACAGCGCGTTGTCGTCGAAATTGATCTTGGCGTCGAGGCAGACGATTTGTCCGTCCTTCGTCACCACGAGAGGATTGATTTCGAGCAGGCTCATGTCCTTGGCCGAGAACGCGGCATAGAGGCTTTCGATCAGCTTGCCGCATTGCTTGGCCTGGTCGCCCTTCAGATTCAATGCAGCCGCGATGTTACGCCCGACATAGGGCTGGTAGCCGGCGGCCGGCTCGACCTGAAAGGTGAGAATTTTCTCGGGCGTCTGTTTCGCAACCTGTTCGATGTCCATGCCCCCTTCGGTGGAGGCGATGAACGCGACGCGGCTCGACTCGCGGTCGACCAGCGCCGACAGGTAAAGCTCGCGTTCGATGGAGGAACCTTCCTCGATATAAAGCCGCCGCACGACGCGCCCATGCGGCCCCGTCTGATGCGTGACAAGCGTCATCCCCAGCATGCGGGCCGCTTCCTTGCGCACATCCTCGATCGAACGAACGACTTTGACGCCGCCGCCTTTGCCGCGACCTCCGGCATGGATCTGTGCTTTCACCACCCATACCGGGCCGCCCAGCGTCTCGGCCGCCTTGACGGCTTCATCGACGGAGAAAGCAGGTAGTCCGCGCGGAACGGTGACGCCAAACCCTTTGAGCACGGATTTGGCCTGGTATTCATGGATGTTCATGGACGATCCTTCGCGGGCGAAGCACTGGCGGGGCTGTGACCGGCCGCACAATATCAGCGGGCCTTCCCGGTGCAAGCGAGGCGCGGAACGCCCAAAAGCAAACGCCCTGTCCGTCGGACAGGGCGCGCTTGACCAGCCCGCAATGAAATTCAGTTGCCGACGCCGCCTTCGAGCGTCATGCCGTTGAGATCGACGGGATGGTTGCTCGCGGTGCGGCCGGGCGTGATGCACACGGAGGTGCGGTAGGAGAAGAAGAGATCGCCCGTTCCGTATTTGCGCAAATTCGTGCGTTCGGTGCAGTCCTTCACCGGCAGCTCGGGCGCGCATTTGAGCATGCCGTCCTTGAAGTGCCGGAGCGCCTCGTGCTCGCCGCAAGTCAGCGTCTGGCCGGTTTGATACGAACCTGCCATGCCCTGGTCGGATTGCACGAC
>JBEKLK010000121.1:0-9150 GCA_050010235.1 Rhizomicrobium sp. | reverse complement strand
ATCTCGTGCGCGAACTCGTGGGCGAGATCGACACGCCGCAGGCATGGCTTTCCGCCAATGGTCCGCTGCTGCACCGCTACGCCTCCGGCGGCGAATGACGGAGGCGTTCACGTCCCCTTGAAAAGATCGTCGAGGATGCGCTGGATGGCGTCCGGCTGTTTTGTCGGTGCCGCCGGATTGGCAATCGCGTCCGCGGCATCGGCGGCCGGTTCGTCGGCAAGGCCCGCGAGCGGTTTGACCGGCATGTTTTTCTCGGCCGCTTCCATGAACGACTTGAAGATATGAGCGGGAAGCCCGCCGCCGGTCGCATGAATCATCGGCGTGTTGTTGTCGTTGCCGATCCATACGCCGCACACGAGATCCGCCGTAAAGCCTATAAACCAGGCGTCTCGGAAATCCTGCGTGGTTCCCGTTTTGCCGGCGCTGGGACGTTCGTCCAGACGCGCAGCCTTGCCGGTACCGGTCGCGACGGTCTCCACCATCAATCGCGTCATCTGCGTATTGTTTTCGGGCGACATCACGCTGCCGACACCCGAGCCCGCGCGGGTATAGAGAACATGGCCGGATTTGGTGCGTATACGGACGATGCCGTAGGCGATGACGCCGTTGCCGCCATTGGCGAAAGGTGCGTAAGCCGTGGTGAGTTCAAGCGGCGTGACGCTCGAGGTGCCGAGCGCGAGCGCTGGCACCGCATCCAGTTCCGATGCGATGCCGAGCCTGTGCGCGGTTCTCGCCACGGCGCCAGGACCGACTTCGGAGGTCAATTGCGCGGCGACCGAATTCGACGACTTCGCAAAAGCGCGCGTCAGACTGATCATGCCCTCGAAGCGGCCCTCGAAATCGCTCGGCTGCCAGCCGCGAATGTCGACCGGTCCGTCGTTCATCTCGTCGTCGGGTTTGCGACCATGCTCGAAGGCCGTCAGATAGACGAACGGCTTGAATGCGGAGCCGGGCTGGCGTAACGCGTCCGTTGCGCGGTCAAACGGGCTGTCGGCGTAGTTGCGTCCGCCCACCATGGCGCGCACGGCGCCGTCCGGCGTCATCGCGATCAACGCCGCTTCGCTGGCATGCAGCCCGCGGCCTTCGCGCGCGAGCCCGGATTCGACGGCGCGCTCGGCTTTGATCTGCGTGTCGAGATCGAATGTCGTCTGCACGACGATGGGTTCCGTTACATCGC
The DNA here is from genome assembly GCA_050010235.1 of Rhizomicrobium sp. Classification (GTDB taxonomy): domain Bacteria; phylum Pseudomonadota; class Alphaproteobacteria; order Micropepsales; family Micropepsaceae; genus Rhizomicrobium. Next base: position 7,973 of record JBEKLK010000121.1, on the reverse strand, counting down.
CGACATAGCCCGGAATGCGCGCAATTACCCAATCCGCGAAATAGCCGGAATCGGGCGTGCTCGTATCGCGCACGATGCGCGGGCGCGTCGCCTGGGCGTCTGCCCGCTGCTGTTCGGTGATGAATCCGGCATCCTGCATCGCCTGCAGCACCGTGGAGGCGCGCTCCGTCGAAGCATCCGGGTCCGCAAGAGGATTGTAGCGGGCGGGAGCCTTTACGCTGCCGGCCAGCATGGCCGCTTCCGGAATGGTGAGCGCGCTTGCGGACTTGCCGAAGAATCGTTCGGCCGCGGCTTCGATGCCGTAGACACCGGCGCCGAAATAGACGCGGTTAAGATAGAGCGCGAGAATCTGGTCCTTGGTGTAACGCGACTCCAGATAGAGCGCGAGCAGCGCTTCCTGACCCTTGCGGTCGAATGTGCGTTTGGGTTCCAGGAACAGATTCTTGGCAAGCTGCTGAGTGAGGGTCGACCCGCCTTGCACCACATGGCCCGCCGTGATGTTTTCGGCCGCGGCGCGGACCATGCCGATGGGATCGAGCCCGAAATGCTCGCGAAAGCGGCGATCCTCGATGGCGATGAAGGCATTCGGGACATAGGACGGAAGCTGCGAGAGCAAGACCATCGCGCCTTGCGTCAGGCCGCGCCGGGCGATCAGCCGACCCTTGTCGTCGAGAATGGTGATGTCGGGTGACGGCCCCTTGGTGAGCAGGCCATTTGTGTCGGGAAGCTCCGAAATCCAGTGAAAGCAGAGCACCGAGCCCAGGATGAGTCCCCAGATGCCCAGCATGGCGATCGCATAGGGCCAGGTGCGCTGGGGCTTCGGTTTGCGCGTCGTCGGCGGCGGAGGCCCGTTGCCGACCGCAGCAATGCGCGAGCGCATCTGCGGCTTGGTTTTTCGTTTTTCGGCCATGCGCGTTGCCAGCCCTGAATCCGGCCCCCCGGACTGGCGGTTCTAGGCGCGAAGTCTTAACGGCTGTTAAACATCTGCAAGCCTATTTGGCTCGCTTGCCGAAGGCGCGCACTTCGCCATAGTGAAGCCCCTTATTCGCCGGGATCATCCATGGGGGAATCCCCCGCAGTACCCCTCGAGCTTTCGGTGGTCGTGCCCGTCTACAACGAGGCCGGCAACATCTTGCCGCTCGCCGACGAGGTCGCGCGCGCGCTTGGAGGGGTGTGCCGCTACGAACTCATCTTCGTGGACGACGGCTCCTCCGACGGAACCGCGGCCGAACTCGCGACCGTACAGGCCGCTGATGGGTCCGTGCGCGTACTGCGCCACCGGACGCGCAGCGGCAAGAGCGCAGCTTTGGTCACCGGTTTCTGGGCCGCCCGCGCGCCGTGGATCCAGACGCTCGACGGCGATCGCCAGAACGATCCGCAGGATGTCGCGCGTATCTGGACGATGATCCATGCGCCCGAGCCTTCGCCGCGGCTTGGAATCGTTTCCGGCCGACGCAAGCGGCGCAATGACGGCGCGTTCAAATGGTTGTCGTCGCGCGTTGCCAACGGCATCAGGCGCAGCTTGCTCAACGACAGCACACGCGACACCGGTTGCGGCTTCAAGCTGCTGACGCGAGATGCCGCGCTGAGGCTTCCCTACTTCAACGGTATGCACCGTTTCCTGCCGGCGCTGGTCCGCCGCGAAGGGTTCGACACGATGGAAATTCCCATCGAGGACCGGCCGCGCGCGGCAGGACAGTCGAAATACGGCTTTTTCGGCCGTTTGTTCGCCGGCATTTTCGATCTCGCCGGCGTGTTCTGGCTTGCACGGCGGGCTAGTGTCGCAGACTCCACCGAGATACGACGGCCATGAACGCGCCCATCCGAAAATCGCTGACGTTCTGGGAGCGCCTTGCCGAGCCGCAAAGCGTCATCTCGTTTCTGTTTCTCTACTGCGCCATCCATTTTCTCGTGCGCGCGGTGATCACGCCCAATTTCACGCTCGACGAATCCGAGCAGATGCTCTTCAGCCAGACCCTCCAATGGGGCTATCGATTTCGCCACCCACCCCTGATCACCTGGCTCAGCTGGGCATCGCTGGCCGGCACCGGGGGAAGCCGCACGGCCTTTCTGCTCCTCAAATATGTGCTGATGGCTCTCGGGCTGTTGGCCTATTTCGGCGCCGCGCGCATCGTCATCCGCGACACGCTCTACGCCGCGCTCGCGACGTTCGCGCTGCTCGCCACGTTTTCGATGGGCTATCTGCCCGTCATCGATCTGATGCACACCGTCCTCCTGGCGACGATGCTGGCGGCCTATATGTGGGCGGACGCGCGCGTCGTGACACGGGGAACCTGGGTCGACCATCTGATTCTCGGCGTCATCACGGGTTTCGGCATTCTTTCCAAATATGTGTTCCTGATCATGCCGGTGGCGCTGGGGATCGGTGTGGCGCTGACGCCTTCATTCCGTGCGCGACTGAAGCCGTTGCGGTTGCTGCTGGCCGGGATCGTCGCAGTGGCCATCGTTGCACCCTATGCGATGTGGGCGCATGCGCATGAGTATTCGCTGTTCGCATTGGCGCAGACCGTCACCAAAGGCGCAGGCCTTGCGTTCAATCCGATCGGATGGGCGGAAGGCATCGGCAATCTCGTCATTGCGATGGTCAGTTTCGTACTGCCGGTGGCGCTCGTCTTTCCGCTGCTTTACTGGCGCGCCTGCAAACCGCTCGACGCGACGCAAGCCGACACGGAAGATCGCGCTTGGCTCCGGACCTACGAGATCGCGCTGATCGCCGGGGCCCTCATCATGCTGTGTGCCGTCATTTTCGTGGGCGCGGAATCGTTCAAGGCGCGCTGGCTGCATCAGGTGATGCTGCTCCTGCCCGTCTACGCCTTTCTGCGGGTCAAAATCGCGGGCGCAAGCGACCGCGCCAACAAATTGTTCGTCGCATTCACAGCTCTATTCATTCTGGCCGTGATCGGCACGCGCATTGCGATCTACGAAACCCATGTCGCCGGCTGCAAGGAATGTCGGGAATACTGGCCCATGCCGGTCTATGCCGACGGCTTTCGCCAAGCCGGGTTCCAGCAGGGCACGATTGTGGGCGCGACGTTCGATCTCGCGGGCAATCTGCGCTACCAGTTTCCGCAGTCGCGCGTGGTGACTCCAGGCTATGCGCCGGCCGTGTTCGGACCGGATTCCGGCGGCGAGTGTCTCGTCGTTTGGGAAGGCGAAAAAGAGCCACCGAAAGAGACGATCGATTATCTTGAAAACGCGCTGCACGCGAAACTGACGTCCGCGTCCATGCGCGGCGACGTCACCGCGAAGCTTCTCACGTCGAAGACGAGATTCGACTCGATGAGTTATATCCTCTTGCCGCCCGGTGTCTGCCACTAAGGGCGACGCCCGGGGCACCTCACAGGATATAACGCGACAAATCCTGATCTTTTGCGAGATCCTCGACCCGGCTACGCACATACTTATTGTCGACCGTGACCGTCTCGCCCGTCCGCTCCGTGGCACTGAAGCTGATGTCGTCGAGCACCCGCTCCATCACCGTCTGCAGCCGCCGTGCACCGATATTCTCGACACTGGCATTCACCTGCGCGGCGATATCCGCGATCGCGCCGATGCCGTCCTCGGTGAAATCGAGCTTCACGCCTTCGGTGTTGAGCAGCGCACGATATTGCTTGATCAGGCTCGCTTCCGGCTCGGTCAGGATGCGCTGAAAGTCGTCCCGGCTGAGCGCCTTGAGTTCGACTCGGATGGGTAGGCGACCCTGCAATTCGGGCAACAGGTCCGAGGGCTTCGCGGCATGGAATGCGCCCGAGGCGATGAACAGGATGTGGTCCGTCTTGACGCTGCCATGCTTGGTGGCGACCGTCGTGCCTTCGATCAGCGGCAATAGATCGCGCTGCACGCCTTCGCGGCTCACATCGCCGCCGCCGCGGAATTCGCTTCGGGCGCAGATCTTGTCGATCTCGTCGATAAACACGATGCCGTTCTGCTCGACCATCTCGATCGCGTCGCGCAGGATCTGATCGTTGTCGAGAAGCTTGTCCGCCTCCTCGGCAATCAGGGGATCGTGGGCATCCGCGACAGTCAGCCGCCGCGTCTTGGCGCGCTGGCCGAATGCCTTGCCGAGCATGTCGCCGATATTGACCATACCGATCTGCGCGCCCGGCATGCCCGGAATTTCGAACATGGGCTGGCCGCCCCCGGCATCGCGCATTTCGAGTTCGATTTCCTTTCCGTTGAGTTCGCCCGCGCGCAACTGCTTGCGAAAGGTTTCGCGCGTCGACGCGCTCGAATTGGCGCCCACCAGAGCGTCGAGCACGCGCTCTTCCGCGCGCGCTTCGGCCTGCGCCTCGACATCGCGGCGACGGCGCTCGCGCACTTGCCCGATGCTGACTTCCACCAGATCGCGCACGATCTGTTCCACGTCGCGGCCCACATAGCCCACTTCGGTGAATTTGGTCGCCTCGACCTTGATGAAGGGTGCTTGCGCGAGCTTGGCGAGACGGCGCGATATCTCGGTCTTGCCGACGCCCGTGGGCCCGATCATGAGAATGTTCTTGGGCAGCACCTCTTCGCGCAGTTCCGGCGCGAGCTGCTGCCGGCGCCAGCGATTGCGCAACGCGATCGCAACGGCGCGCTTGGCGTCCCCCTGGCCCACGATGAATCGATCGAGCTCCGAGACGATTTCGCGCGGCGTGAAGAAACTGCTCATGAGAGGGCGATGCTTTCGATGACGACGTTGTCGTTGGTATAGACGCAGATATCGGCGGCAATTTTCATGGCGCGGCGGGCAATGTCTTCGGCCGAAAGATCGAAACCCAGCAATGCGCGCGCGGCGGACAGCGCATAAGTGCCGCCCGAGCCGATGCCGACCACGCCGTCGTCAGGCTCGACCACGTCGCCGGAACCCGACAGCACCAGAGAACTCCTGCTGTCTGCCACCACCATCATGGCTTCCAGACGGCGCAGAAATTTTTCTGTGCGCCAGTCCTTGCCGAGTTCGACGCAGGCCCGCGCGAGATTGCCCGGATGTTTTTCGATCTTGGATTCGAGCCGCTCGAACAAGGTGAACGCGTCTGCCGTGGCGCCCGCAAACCCTGCGATCACGTCGCCTTTGCCCAGACGGCGCACCTTGCGCGCATTCGCCTTCATCACCGTCTGGCCCAGGGTCACCTGCCCGTCACCCGCGATGACGACCGCATTGCCCTTGCGGACCGAAAGGATCGTGGTGGAACGCCAGCGCTTTTCTTCTGCCATGTCGCGTTGCTCGGCCATTTTGAAGAACATCGTCCTTGTTATATCAGGAAGCCCCGCTCACATAGGAAGCCCGGGGCCGCGCGGCAACCGGCAAAACGGGCCCACAGAACGGGAGAGCGCGATCGGCGATCTATACCGAATCCCCCTTGCCGACATCCGGAGCGGCTCTCCGGCCGATCTGCTCGACATCTATGGCGCCCAAGCTCGGGAATTGGCGCGTGCCAGCATGGACATGTTTGGACCGGTCGCTCCTGCCGCGCGCACCGTGGCGCTGCCGATCGCCGACCGCATCTCGCGCGCGTGGCTGGCGCGCACACAGAATCCCTATCTCGGCGAAATCGATGCGATCGCCGCCCAGCTCGGCATTGCCGGTGTCTATGCGCTCAATGTCGTATTCGAATGGAGTTGCACCAGCGGCGTCTTCGAAACGGAAAACGGCGTAACGCTTCGCCGCGTGCTCGATTGGGGTTTTCCAAGACTCGGAGAGAATCTGGTCGTCGCGCAGCAAACGGGCGCGGCGGGCGATTTCCACAACATTACCTGGCCCGGCATCGCCGGCATCTATCAGGCGGTCGCATGCGGCCGATTCGCCGCCGCCATCAACCAGGCTCCCATGCGTCGGCATGGGCTTGGCCTGGCGTCGGACTGGTTCCGCAATCGTCTCGCCGTGCACAAGGCCGGCGGAATGCCGCCTGCGTTTCTGCTGCGACAGGTGTTCGAAACAGCACGCGACTACGCATCGGCGAAAGAAATGCTGTGCCGGAGCCCGGTTGCCGTGCCGGTCATTTACACGCTGGCCGGTACGCGCGTGCAGGAAGGCTGCGTGATCGAGCGGGTGGAAAACGATTTCGCCTTGCGCGAGATGACGGGCGACCGCGTCTGCGCCGCCAACCATTTCCTGTCGCATCTGAACGGCTATGGCAGCGGCTGGCTGCCACGTTCCCACGACAGCGGCGAGCGCGCGCGTTCCGTGGAAGCGCTGTCCATGCGCGACATCGAAACGGAATTTGCGTGGTTCGCGCCGCCCATCGCCAACCCCAAAAGCCGACTCGCGCTGAATGCGAATGCCGCAATCGGAGAATTTTCGCTGATCGGCACGGCAGGCGTGAGACCGGTGACGGAGATTTTCCGGCTGGCGACCGAGCGAGCGATATAGGCTGCGTCCATGACCAAGGGCATGCGCGATATCGTCAAGGAGGGATATGAGGCCGGAGATTATCCGGCCGCATTCCGCAGCAATCCCGAGCCGAATGACCGCGAAAGATATTTTCTCGAAGCGCTGTTGTCACATTTGCCGCCACATCCCGATATTCTCGACCTCGGCTGCGGCACGGGTGTTCCGTTCGACAGATTTTTGGTCTCGAAAGGCGCGAAGCTGGCCGGCATCGATTTTTCCGCGAAGCATCTCGTGCTGGCCAAACGGAACGTACCGACCGGTGAGTACATCGAAGGTGATTTTTCCCGCGCGGACTTCGATGTCGGCAGCTTCGACGCCGTGGTATCGTTCTATGCGATCTTCCATATCCCGCGTGACGAACATGAAGCGTTGTTCGAGAAAATTGCGCGCGCGCTCAGGAGCAACGGCCTGTTGCTCGCAACATTCGGAGCAGCCGCGCTGGCCTATGGCGAGGACGAAAATTGGACGGGCGCGAAGATGGCATGGAGTTCACACGATCCGGATACCTACCGCCGGCTGCTGGCACAGACCGGATTTCGGATCGTCGAATCGCGGTTCGAAGGCGAGTCCGGAGACGCGGAACATCACTGGTGGGTACTCGCGCGGAAAAACGACTGATCCGCGGATGCGGTACTGAAAGTTTCTCGTCGCCGTATCAGATCGTCGGGTCTTCGCCCTGATGGGCATGGCCGATCGCATCCTTCAGGCGTTTGTCGATTCTGGCGCGGTGGAGGATCACCTTCTCCGAGTGAACATCCTCGACCGCGCTCAGTGGCACGGTGAAATCCCCGGCATTCTCGACATAGATCACGATCTCGGGCCTGCCATGGGGCGAGACGCGCCGCACGGCGCCCACGGCCTTGTCGCCGTCATGCAGAAACACATCGAAACCTTCTTGTATCTTTTCCACCATTGACTCCTTGGGACCGGTCCGGAGCGCCGCCCCTGGACCGCATCTCGTTGGCCTTTCGACAAAACCCGCCTGTTTGGGATAATACACGGGTGATTCACCGGGACCATCGCCCATGCGCACCGCCACTGTCGAACGCAAGACGCGCGAAACGGAGATCGTCGTGTCGCTCGATCTCGACGGCGCGGGCGATTGCGACATCGACACGGGCATCGGCTTCCTCGACCACATGCTGGAGAGCTTCGGCCGGCATTCGATGATCGACCTGAAGGTCCGCGCCCAGGGCGATCTCCATGTCGATTACCACCACACCACCGAGGATACAGGCATCGTCATCGGCCAGGCGGTGAAGAAGGCGCTGGGCGATTTCGCCGGAATCACCCGTTTCGGTGCGGCCCTGATCCCCATGGACGAGACTCTGACCCGCGTGGCGATCGACGTCTCCAACCGGCCCTATCTGATCTGGCGGGTCGACGTGCCCAAGCCCAAACTGGGTGAAATGGACACCGAGCTGTTCAAGGAGTGGTTCCAGGCCTTCGCCCAGCACGCCGGGGTCTGCCTGCATGTCGAGAACCTCTATGGCGAGAACAGCCACCACATCGTGGAGAGTTGCTTCAAGGGCGTGGCGCGCGCGCTCAGGCAGGCCATTTCGCCCGATGAGCGGCTTGA
>JBEKLK010000120.1:0-9279 GCA_050010235.1 Rhizomicrobium sp. | reverse complement strand
GCGAAAGATTCGAAGGCGTAATAGCGCACGGGATATCCTTGCAGCCGCTCGACCGGGTTGCCGGCGGCGATCAATCCGAAGGTCAGCATGGCGACGGCCACGCCTGTGGCAACCAGCAGCGCGCCATACTCAAATGGTCCCACTTTTCTTTCCGTCCGCCGGACAGTCATCCAGCCGGTGGCGACGAGATAGAAAGTCAGAATGGCGACGGGAACGGTCGCACTCGCGGGTGCTGCTCCCGGATAGAGCGGCGGCTGGAACAGGGCCAGATACACCGCGAATGCGGAGACGGTGAGCATGGACAGGGAAAATGCCGTTCCGAAGGCCCGATGCAGCGTTTCGCCCTTGGTCACAGATACCGTCGCGAAGCCGGACAGGATTCCGAGGCTTCCCGCAGCGATATGAACGATCAGGGCCGGTGTCATGCGCCACCTTGCGCGCCGAGGGTCCCGATTACCATGATACTACGCACCAAAAGCATGATCGGCGGGGACGTTGCGCGGCGTCACCCCGATTCAATCCGGCGGGAGTATTCCCGCCGCTACGGCGTGACTCCGCCATTTTGCGGCGTTCACACCGACAAGAATGAGCCAGAGACTTAAGCCCAATTCGGCAACGCCGGCCGGCAACATCACGTAGGGAAACATGCGGGCCGCGATGAGGTGCGGAAGAACAGTCACTAAAATATTGGCGATATAGCCCACGCCGCCCAGCGCCATCAGCAGGCCCAGAACACGGGGAAAATAGGTCGATCTGAAAAGCAGGTAGCCGATCACGATGCAATGAAAGCCGAAGAAGACGAGCGCGATGTCGAGGCCCGTGGTGCGGAGCCTGAGGAATAGGCTCGCGAGCGCCTGCAACTGGTCCGGCGTAAACGCGCCGAGGTAAGTGGCGCCGCTCAGCAGAAGCAAAGGCGCAAAATGGTTGAGTACGTTCAGATTGGCGATCGCCACAAACACAAGCCTGAAGAACGCGGCAAGCAGAGCGACGCTTCGGCCCGCGGGCTTGAGGAGATCATAGAGAATCAAAGCCACGCCGATATCGCAGGCGCCGAGGATGAGTTGCGCGATCCCGGCGAGCGCGTAGAGCTGCTTTGCCGCAAGGATATGGGCCACGGTCGGCACGGCCGCATCGCCGCGCATCATGCCGGACGGCGCCACCGCGAACGGAATGAACAACGCTCCGAGGATGATAACGAGGTACAGAAGCCCGGCGATCCTGGCCTCGGCACGCGGCGAATATTCTTTGGTCCGTTCGGTCATCGGCAAATCGCGCGGGCTCGCCGGGGAAGACCCCCGTCGTGCTATCCTGTTCGAGACCAGTGTATCGCCGACGGATCGGTGGGACATGATGCTGCGGACCAAAAACATGACCGACAGGGACACCGGCGGCGGAACGATTGCAGCCGGCTTCGCGCGCGCATTGATGGAATTGGCGGTCTCGAAAGGCGCCGACCGGAAAGCGCTGGCCGAGCGTTCCGGTATCCCGCTCGCGGAGCTGGAAGACCAGGACAACCGGATTGCACTGGAGAGATATGTCGCGCTGATGCGCGCGGGCCAGGAATTCGATCCTGCGCTGGCGCTACATTTCGGCGAGGCGTTCGAAATTACCGAGTTGTCCATCGTCGGGCTGATCGGCCAGGCCTGCGAGACCGTGGCCGATGCGTTCGCGCAATTGGGCCGCTACAACCGCTTGATGATCGATGTCGAAATCGAGGGACCGGGCGACGAGCGCCTTGTGCTTTCGCGCATCGGAGGCCGGCACTGGCTGATCGACCGCCGCCGCAATCCCAACGAATTTCCTGAAATCACCGAATCCTCCTTCGCCCGCATGATTTGCATGTCGCGCCGGCTCGGCAACGCCCAGATCATCAAGGCCGTCCATGTCACGCATGCGCCGCCCGCCTATCGCGCGGAATACGACCGGATATTCCAGATCCCCGTGACATTCGAAAGCGACAAGAATGCGCTGTTGATGGCCGACGGCTCCTGGATGAACCAAAGGCTGGCGCCGTCGCCGCGCTATGTCTTCGGCGTGTTGAGCGCGCATGCCGATGCACTGCTCGCGGAGCTCGAGGCCTCGAAGACGATCCGCGGCCGCATTGAGAGCTTGTTGCTGCCGGTGCTTCATACGGGCGACATCGGCATGGACGGCATCGCGCGCCGGATGGGGCTCAGCCGCAAAACGCTGTTTCGCAAGCTGAAGGCCGAAGGCGCGAGCTTCGAACAGGTGCTGGACGAATTGCGCCATCGGCTCGCGCTCGATTATCTGAGCGCCAGGAAAGTCTCCGTGAACGAGACGGCCTATCTCACCGGCTTCTCCGAACCGGCCGCCTTCAGCCGCGCGTTCAAACGCTGGACCGGAACGAGCCCGCGCGATGCGCGGGCGAAGAGGTGAATTCGATCTGAGGGAATGAATGACGGAAACTCCACCCGCCCCTTGAGGGCGGGTCGAAAAATTCCGAGTGAAACGAAGAATTTTTCGGGGCGGGGTAATGTCGATCAAGCACCCCGCCCCGAAATTCTCTTTTCGCTATTGCTCAAAGACAATTTCGACCCGCCCTCAAGGGGCGGGTGGAAAAATTGGCTGGCGGCTTTCAGCTCGCGCCCGCCTTCGCCCCCGCGGCCGCCAGCGCCTTTGCCTTGGCGCGCGCGATGTCGAACGTGCGGTTCATCATGAAGCGCTGCGCGGACAAGCCACCGCCCGCCTGCAGCGCGACCACGAAATGCCAGCCGCCATAAGCGTCCGCCGTCAGGTCGCGGATCAGATTGTAGACCCGCATGCGGGTTTCCACGTCCACGCTTGATTTCGTGTGGAGATATTTGCGGATGTATTTGCCCGACTCCGGATTCCGCAGATCGCTTTCCAGCGGCAGCGTGAGCACCACCCCGCCCGACAGATCGTGCAGATAGCGCACGGTCTGGTGGTAATTCGCCGCGTAGTAATATTTGGCCGCGTTGATCGCCAGCGTGTTGGGATAGATCATGCCGGAGGCCGTGCGCTCGTAATGCCGGCAGGCGTAATCGAGCGACATTTTGAGCATCTGCGCGTAGGTAATGAGTTCGGCGATGGAGGCTTGCGCCACCATATCGCTCTCCTTGCCCTGCATCTCGGTCACGAGTTGCGCGAGCCCCACGAACAGCTCCGAGGATTCCACGGCCGCGATTACGCCGCCCGTGCGCTCCCAGAGGCCCAGCGATTGCGCCAGCTTGCTCGCCAGCTGCACCTCGCCCGCCAGGAACACGCGCTCCCACGGCACGAACACGTCGTCGAACACCACGAAGCCTTCCGGCATGCTGTGATGCGAGCTCGCGGGATAATCGAACGCGTTCAGTTCCGCGGGCGCGAAACTGCGGTTGATGATGCTGACGCCTTTGGTGGCGACGGGAATGGAAAACGACACGGCATAATCCGTCTCGTCCTGGCGCATGCCCTTGGTCGGCATCACCACCAACTCGTGAATGACGGACGCGGCCGTGATGTGGAGCTTGGCGCCGCGCACCACGATGCCGTCATTGTTGCGGCTCGCGATGCGGACATAGAGATCGGGATCGTCCTGCTCATGGGCGCGGCGCTTGCGGTCGCCTTTCGGATCGGTGATCACTTCGGCCGCGCGCAGATCGTTGTCGCGGCAATAGCGGTACATGCGCTCGATATTCTCCGCATATTGCGGGTTCACGGCGGCGACCTGGTCCTTGACGCTCATGAGCGCCATGTAGACACCCGAAACGGCCGTGCCGATGCCGGTGTGGCCCAGCAGTTCGATGCGCTTGGCGAGGTCCTCTTCGTTGCGCGGGACTTGGTAGATGCGATGAGCCTCGCTTCCGTCTTCGGTGCGAAAGCGGCGCAACGCGCCAAGCGCCGGGTCGTCGTAATTATAGTCCTGCGCCGTTGTGGCAATGGGGACCCGAAAGCGCGGATGCTTGGTGATGTCGTCGATCCGTTCGCCGTCCCAATAGGTCACGCGTCCGTCGCGCAGGCTTTGCACATATTGTTCCGGCGTTTTCAGCCCCATGAGAGTTCCTCCCTTGCCGCCATGAGAAGCTTAGAACAAACCGAATTCGGTGCAACGAAAGAAGAGCCCACCCGCCCCTGGCGAGGTTTTCTTGCCAATCGAAACTTGTGTTCCTTCGTCCTTTGCCCTTCCATGTCCGGATGAAGACCTTTTATTCGCCCGCGCATCTTGCCCACGCGCCCGCCTTCGAATTCGAACGAGGCCGGATGGAGCCGGCCGTCGAAATTCCCGAGCGGGCCGAACGCGTGCGCGCGGAGATCGAGGCCCGCAAGCTGGGGCCCATCGTCGCGCCGATCGAATTCGGCAACGAGCCGCTCCTGCGCGTCCACGATGCGGGCTTTGTCGGCTTTCTGACGGAGGCGCATGCGCAATGGGCCAAGCGCTACGGCACGGGCGCCGGCGTCGACGCCTATCCGTCCGCATGGCCGGCGCGGGGCTTGCGCGAGATTCGCCATGGCGACATCGAAGTGCGGCTGGGCACCTATGCGTTCGATACGGCGACGCCCATCACCAAAGGCACCTGGGCTGCCGCGAGCGCCGGCGCCAACATCGCGCTGTCTGCCGCGTGCGCCATTCGCGAAGGCGAGCGGTGCGTGTTCGCGCTGTCGCGGCCGCCGGGACATCACGCCAGCGCCGATATCTTCGGCGGCTATTGCTATCTCAACAATGTCGCCATCGCGGCGCAGTGGCTGCACGATGCCGGCTTGCGGCCCGCCATCCTCGATGTCGATTACCATCACGGCAACGGCACGCAGGACATCTTCTACCGGCGCGACGACGTGTATTTCGTCTCCATCCATGCCGATCCGGAATTCGCCTATCCGCATTATTCGGGTTTCGCGGACGAGCGAGGGCAAGGCAAAGGCGAAGGGTTCAATCTCAACCTGCCGCAACCGAATGGGACGGACTGGAGGGCCTATTCACAGTCGCTCGCGACGGCGCTCGATGCGATCGCGGGTTTCGGGCCGGACGTGCTCCTGGTGTCGCTGGGGCTCGACACATTCGAACACGACCCGATCTGCAGCTTGAAGCTCGCGACCGAGGACTATCTGCGCATGGGCGCGCGCATCGCCAAGCTCGGCAAACCGACTTTATTCGTGTTCGAAGGCGGCTATCATGTCGAGGCGCTGGGCCGCAACACGGCCAACGTGCTCGAGGGATTTGTGGGCGGTTGAGGCGCGAGAAGACACCAACGACTTCTGAATCGGCCCCCCACCCTAACCCTCCCCACGAGGGGGAGGGAATTCTGTCGGAATATCCCTTTCGCGTTCACGAGCGAAATTCATCGCTCTCAAAATGAATGATGAAGAACGCGCGCGCTGCTCGGGACGCACTCGATCAAGTCCCCTCCCCCTCGTGGGGAGGGTTAGGGTGGGGGGTCTCCGGCGGCGCGAGTTTCTTGATGACGTTTTGCGCCGCTTCCTGCGCCTTCGCCGCGGTCTTTCCCGTCTCCGCGTGCAATTGATCGAGCGCGGTGTCGATGGCCGTCTTCATGCTGGCGGCCGTGCCGCCTTTTTCGTATTCGCGCACGATCACGCTTTCGAGCTGCTTGATCACCGTGTCGACGGAGAAATCCTTTTTCAGGCCGTCATCGTCGCGGTCGAGCGCGCTGTAAAGGCCGATCGCCTCCTCGGCGCGACGGCCCCAATCGAGCGCGCGATAGAAGAGCCCGCCGTGACGATCCGTCTTGACCACGAGATCGATGGCGGCCGCGATCAGGGTGACGGGGATCAGGAAGAAGTTGTGAATGTTTCCCAAAACCAGCTTCACCTGCAGCACCAGCACGTCGCGGATGAAATGCCAGCGCGTGTTGGCAGGTTGGGGCACGGATGTTTCGGTCATGTGGCCTCCTCTGGCATCAATAGGGCACGCCGACCGCGCCGCAGAGAAACTTCATCAACGGACCCACGGAGGCGAACGTGTCGGCCACCTCGCCCACCAGCTTCGGCGTGCCCGCGAGCTTCACGCCTTCGTCGCGCATGGCATAGAAGCTCTTCTTCTTGATGTCGTCGATGAACGGATTGGCGGGATCGAAGCCGCGGGGCGGCCGCGACAACGCCTCGCCCTCACCCAACCCATCGAAATGCCGGGCGAATTTCTTGTCGGTGAGCGTCTTCTTCCACAGGGCCGGTTTCGCCGCGATAGTCTCGCGGATCTTCGCCAGCGCATCGGGCGGCGGCATCCACAGCCCGCCGCCGAAATAGACCTCGTCGGGCCCGAAATGCATGTAGAAGCCCGGCGCATGCGCGTCCTTGCCCAGAGCGTGCCGGAAATGGCACGCGGCATGCTCCTTATACGGACGTTTGTCCTTCGCGAAGCGCACGTCGCGATAGATGCGGAACATCGAGCCGCCGTTCGGACGCGGATCGGCGACGAAATGCTTCGACACCTTGGCGAGCTTCGGCGCCATCGCGGCGATGAAGTCCGACATGGGCGCCTGCACGGAATCGCGGAAGCGCTGCTTGTTCGCCTCGAACCAGGGCCGCTCGTTGTGCGCCTTCAGCTCGCGGAAGAAGGCGAAGAAATCTTTGGGAAATCTCTTGAACTCGGCCATGACTCCCTCATTTCTGGAAACCGAACAACGCGTCGAGCGAGAAATCGCCGCTCTTGACGGATTTCGTCGACGTGATCTTGAAGATGCCGTTGGCGCGCAGCACCGGCTCGCCGTCGGCCGTCACCAGTCCCTGCGCGAACAACAGGTTGCGTGTGATCTTGAGCGGATCGGCGCGGCCCTCCACCCAGGAATCGAGCGGCGCGGGCGCGAGAAAATCGCAGGACAGATTGACCGTCGGCAGGAAGCCCATATCGACCTGGCTCTGGAAGCGCGCCGCGATCGGCAACAGCATGTCGGCGAAGGTCGCGAGCATACCGCCATGGGCGACCCAGCCGGGATTGCAGTGGCGCTTCTCGACCCGGAAGCCGAGCAACAGATGCGTGCCGTCCCATTTGCCGTAAAGGGGACCGTTCGCTTCGAGAAAACCCATTGAGAGCTTGAAGGGCGCGAAGCCCTCGGGGATGGACATGTGAGACCTTGGCGAGTGCGTTCGCGTTACGATCTAGCGGTCGGGCGCGTGCCGCACAAGTTCGCGAGCTGTTCAGAAACCCCGTTCGTAAACAGTCAGGCCCGGGGGGATCACGGCCCAGTCCGGGCGACCGCGGGTAAAAACCGCGACCGTCGGATGGAAGCTGGAGGGATCGTCCAGCGAGCCGGCATAGATCGTGTGACTTTCGCTCTTGCCGATGATGCCGCCGAACACCAGACCGCCGCACACAGGACAGAAATTGCGATTGGTATCTGTACCGCGCGCCGATTTCGAGGTGAAGGTCTGGCTCTTGCCCGTGAAGCGTACGGCGCTCGCGGGAAATCCCATGAATCCGATAAAGCCTGAGCCCGTCGCCTTGCGGCAATCTTCGCAATAGCAGTGGCCCATGATGCGCGGCTCACCCCTCGCCTCATAACGCAGCCCCCCGCACAGGCAGCCGCCGGCGTAGATTTTTTCTTGATCGTTCATTGTCTTTTTTCACTCGATGGCTGCGCGTTTGCGGCATGATGATAAAGCGTTCAGAGCAGAAGTGACCAGTCTACCGCCGATCAACACGTTTGTTATGGGAAAAGGACATTTCGATGTCGGCACCGAGTAAGAGTGTCCTGATTGCTTCCTGCGCCTGCGGCGCCGTTGAATTCGAAGGCCGTGATGCGCCGATCGTAAGCCTTGTCTGTTACTGCGACGATTGCCGGGAGGCGGCCCGGCAACTCGAAGCATTGCCGAATGCGCCGGCCCTGCGCGACGGGGACGGCGGCACCGCTTATGTCGTCTTCCGGAAGGATCGTGCCGACTGCACCAAAGGCGCGGCACAATTGAGAAAACACAAGATCAAGGAGAATTCGCCCACGAACCGCATGGTCGCCACCTGCTGCAATTCCACGATGTTGCTCGGTTTCGATGACAGCAAGCACTGGGTCGATCTGTATCGCGCACGCGTGCAGGGAAATGCGCCGCCGATAGAGATGCGCGTCTGCACGAAATTCGCAACGGGAGATGTTCCGAAAGACGTGCCGGGTTTCGCGGGGTATCCGTTCAAGTTTATCGCGAAACTGATGGCTGCAAGGATTGCAATGCTCTTCGGTCGTTGATCCTCAGCCAAGCGTCGAGGCCCGAGAGTCTCCGCTCACAGGCAGGCGGAAAAATAATAGCCGCCCCCCTAACTTGTCATGACCCGCGAAAGCGGGTCACCCAGGTGACGCGTGAAAATCGGCGACATCTATCCCCAAGCGACATTCCCCCATTCTGCAGCAATCGACATGCTTCACCTGGGCGGCCCGCTGTGGCGGGCCGTGACACCGAGGGGTGCGGGGATTGGGAATCACCGCTTACAGGCACGCGGAAAAATAGTAGCCGTCGAGCGATGCGATCCGGTTGCGTGTATCCGCCTTCCAATCCACTTCGAGAATTTCCAGGCACGGCCAGCCCTTGCCGGATTTGATGTTGGCTTTTCCATGCGCCGCATCGACCGTGAAACCTTCGTGGTCGAGTTCGCCGGACAA
Organism: Rhizomicrobium sp.; assembly: GCA_050010235.1. Lineage (GTDB taxonomy): Bacteria > Pseudomonadota > Alphaproteobacteria > Micropepsales > Micropepsaceae > Rhizomicrobium. The sequence continues at coordinate 718 of JBEKLK010000120.1, read as the reverse complement.
AGCCGCGGCATCGGAACCGAGGGGAAAGCGCGACAGCAGGCGGTTCGTGAATTCGACGTTCGGGTGCGAACTCGCGGCGCCGAACGCGATTCCGGCGGCGATCGGGGGCAGCGCGTCGTGCCGCCCGGCCCGCACCAGCCAAAAAACCCCCAGCGCCAGCAGAACCGCGAGAGTTCCGCCCGCTGCAACCCAGAACCATAAAGACTGAAAACGCGCCATGAACCGGCCTACTCCGCGGGGGTCCGCCTGCCAAGCGAACATCCCGCCGGGCAAAAGCTTGCCATAAGCCTTGACCATTGGAGACCACGCGCCTATCTACCCGCGATCGGCTGGCACTCTCGCGCGATGAGTGCTGCCATACCGGGCCGCAAGGCCCCGGTCCATTGGATCAAGTATCTGAAATCATTGATGTTCAAGGAGAAAGCCCTATGAAGTTTCGTCCGCTAGGCGACCGCGTGGTCGTCCGCCGCGTCCAAGAAGATCAGAAGACCCCCGGGGGCATCATCATCCCCGACACCGTGCAGGAGAAGCCGCAGGAAGGCGAAGTGATCGCCGTCGGCCCGGGCGCTCTCGATGAGCACGGCAAGCGCGTCGTCCCCGAAGTGAAGGCCGGCGATTTCGTGCTGTTCGGCAAATGGTCCGGCACCGAAGTGAAGGTCGAAGGTCAGGAACTCCTGATCATGAAGGAGTCCGACATCATGGGCATCCTCGAAGGCCG
>JBEKLK010000119.1:0-9300 GCA_050010235.1 Rhizomicrobium sp. | reverse complement strand
TCCACAAGGCGACCATCATCCCGCGCGGACGTGCGCTCTGCATGGTGATGCGCCTTCCGGAGCGCGATCAGCTTTCGGTGACGCGCCAGAAGATGCTGGCCGACATCTGCGTCGCGTTCGGCGGACGTCTCTCCGAAGAACTCATCTTCGGCTACGACAAGGTCACCACCGGCGCGATTTCCGATATCAAGCAGGCCACGCACATGGCGCGCGCGATGGTCACCCGTTACGGCTTCTCCGACGAACTCGGGCCGATCGAATTCGGCGAGAACCAGGAAGAAGTGTTCCTCGGCCATTCCGTGGCGCGCACGCAGAATATTTCGGAAGCGACGGCCCAGAAGATCGACGCGGAAATCCGCCGCATCATCGACACCTGCTACAACCGCGCGCACGACATCCTGCAGCAGCGCGTCAACGATTTGCATACGCTTGCGAAAGGCCTTCTCGAATACGAGACCCTGACGGGCGACGAGATCATTGCGCTGCTCAAGGGCATTCCGCCGGAGCGTACGCCTTATGAAGAGCCGGAGCCGCAACGCGGACCGGGTCCCAGCGTACCGCAGGCGGGACGGCCGCGCGGTCCGGGCATCGGCCCCGTGGTCGAGCCTCAGCCGGGTCGGTGAGCGTCGGGCCGAAACTTCTCGGCATCGTCAACATCACGGAAGATTCGTTCTCCGATGGAGGACGATTTCTCGCGCCCGATGCAGCGCTCGCGCATGCGCGAAGCCTGCTTCAGGATGGGGCAGACATTCTCGACCTTGGCGGCGCGTCGTCCAATCCCGACGCGAAGCCGGTGCCACCGGATGTCGAAATCTCCCGCCTCGCGCCCGTCGTGGCGGCGCTCAGGACCGAACGACGCTCTCTCTCCGTCGACAGTTTTTCGCTCGCGGTTCAGCGCTGGGCCATCGGCGAGGATGTGGATTTCCTGAACGACGTTCAGGGCTTTCCGCAAGAGGAGCTTTATCCCGAACTCGCCGCGGCGCGGGCAAAACTGATCGTCATGCATTCGGTGCAAGGCATAGGCCGTGCAACCCGGATCACCGTCGCGCCATCGGAAATTCTCAACTACGTACTGACGTTTTTCGATGCTCGGATTTCCGCGCTCGCGAAAGCCGGTGTCAGCCGCGAAAGACTGATCCTCGATCCGGGAATGGGGTTCTTCCTCGGCGCCGATCCGGAAGCGTCGTTCGCGGTTCTGCGCGGATTGCCGGCGCTGAAGAGCGCGTTCGGATTGCCGCTCCTGGTCTCGGTTTCGCGCAAATCCTTTCTGCGCGCGCTGACCGGACGGCCGCCGCAGGAGGCCGGCGCGGCCAGCCTGGCCGCGGAACTGTTCGCAATTGATCAGGGGGCGGACTATATCCGCACCCACAATCCGGGCGCCCTCCGGGACGCGCTTCTGGTGCGGAAAAGGCTGGACGCTGGCGGGCCCATGGCGTAGGACACGCCACCGCCGCCCTCGCATTAAGATAGCCGTTAGAGCGATGCGGAATCCGTTAGGATTTCTGCTATAATCGCTGCCTAAGGGACGTCGCATCCAGGGGAAACGTAGCGTTATGACCCGCAAGTTGTTCGGTACCGACGGCATACGCGGCCGGGCCAATAGCTACCCGATGACGCCGGAAATCGCGATGAAAACCGGCATGGCGGCGGGTCGCATTTTTACGCGCGGCGATCATCGTCATCGGGTCGTCATCGGCAAGGACACGCGGCTGTCCGGCTACATGATCGAGCCCGCGCTGGTGGCCGGTTTCACGGCCGTGGGCATGGACGTGTTCCTGTTCGGCCCGTTGCCCACGCCGGCCGTGGCCATGCTCACCCGCTCGCTGCGCGCCGATCTGGGCGTGATGATTTCGGCGTCGCACAATCAATTCGAGGACAACGGCATCAAGTTTTTCGGACCGGACGGACAAAAGCTGTCCGACGATTGCGAAGCGCAGATCGAAGCGTTGATGGAAAAGGGGCTCGAAGAGGGCCTCGCCAAGCCGCGCAAGATCGGCCGCGCCAAGCGCATCGACGATGCGCAGGCCCGCTACATCGAATTCGCGAAGCGGACCTTTCCGAAGCAACTGGGTCTCGACGGCTTGCGCATCGTGATCGATTGCGCGCACGGCGCCGCCTACAAGGTGGCGCCCGAAGTTCTCTGGGAATTGGGCGCGGACGTGATCGCGATCGGCGACAGCCCGGACGGCTTCAACATCAATGACGAGTGCGGTTCGACCTTTCCCGAAGCGATGCAGCGAAAGGTGCGCGAACGGCGTGCCGATTTCGGAATCGCATTGGACGGCGATGCCGACCGCGTCGTGATGGCCGATGAAGAAGGCAGGCTCATCGACGGCGACCAGATCCTGGGTCTCATTGCGCGCTCCTGGGCGAAAACCGGCCAGTTGCGGGGCGGCGGGGTGGTCGGGACTGTCATGTCGAATGCCGGGCTCGACCGGTTTCTCAAGACGATGGATTTGAAGCTCGCGCGCGCGCAGGTGGGCGACCGCTATGTCATCGAGAAGATGCTGCAGGGCGGCTTCAATGTCGGCGGCGAGCAATCGGGCCATATCGTGCTCAACGATTTCTCGACGACGGGCGACGGGCTGATCGCCGCCTTGCAGGTCCTCGCGGTGGTCGCGCAGGAAGGCAAATCGACCAGCGAAGCCACCCATGTGTTCGAGCCGATGCCGCAGGTGCTGGAGAATGTGCATTTCAAGCGCGGCACGCCGCTCAGCGATGCGCGCGTGACGGAAAGCATCAAAGCCTGCGAAGCGCGTCTCAACGGTTCCGGCCGGCTGCTGGTCCGCAAGTCGGGCACCGAGTCCGTGATCCGCGTGATGGCCGAAGGCGAAGACGAAAAGCTTGTGCGCCAGATCGTGAGCGATCTCGTCGCCGCCATCCAGGAAGCGACCGCTTGAGAGAGCGGCCCACGCGCCTTCTTGTCATTGCGGGATCGGATTCGAGCGGCGGGGCAGGCATCCAGGCCGACATCAAGACGGCGACTGCCCTCGGGGCCTATGCCATGACGGCGATCACGGCCGTGACCGCGCAGGATACAAGCGGCATTCATGCGATCCATCCGGTTCCGGCGGCCATCGTGCGCGAGCAGATCGCCTGGACCCTGGCCGATATCGGCGCGGACGCAATCAAGATCGGCATGCTGGGATCGGCGGATATCGTCGAGGCCGTGGCGGATGTGCTGATGGTGCGGGCGAAGAATATTCCCCTCGTCCTCGATCCCGTGATGGCATCCACGAGCGGAACACCTTTGCTGGACGAGGCAGCGATCGCGGCGATGAAGGCGCGCCTGTTTCCCCTTGCCACAGTGGTGACGCCGAATCTTCCCGAAGCGGAAATTCTCGCCGACATTCCGATTCATACACGCGACGACGCAGCACGCGCGGCGGAAATCCTGCGTGCGGGTGGCGCGAAAGCCGTACTCGTCAAGGGCGGGCACACGGAAGAGATAGAGATATCAGATTTATTGTACGACGCGTCCGGGTCGCATCGTTTCGAATCACCCCGCATCGATACACGTCACACGCATGGCACGGGATGCACGCTCGCCACAGCGATTGCGGTAGGGCTGGGCCAAGACCTTGCGCTTCGCGACGCCGTGGAACGCGCGCGCCGGTTTGTCTATGACGCGATAGAGACGGCGCCCGGTTTCGGCGCCGGCCACGGCCCCCTGAACCATATGCATGCAATCCCGCCATACCGCCTCAAGAGCGCATTCGGGGATTGATGTGAACGCGGCGATCCGAAAAGCACGCAGGGCCGATGCGAGACCCCTCTCGGAGCTGGCGAAGACGACCTATGCCAACGCATTCGGTCATTCGCTTAATCCAACCGATCTTGCGGCCCATCTCGACAACAATCTGTCGGACGCGTGTTTCGAGGAGTTTCTCGAGGAAGACACGATCCTCGTCGCCGAACATGAAGGCCGGCTGATCGCGTTTATTCAGATCGGCATGGCATGGCCCGATACCGACGACGACGACTTCTCGCCGGAGGATGCGGAGTTGCGCCGGGTCTATGTCCTGGCGGAATTTCAAGGCCGCGGGATCGGCCGGCAACTGATCGACGCCGCGTTCCGGGAGCCCCGCTTTGCTTCGGCCCGGGATATTTATCTGGATGTCTGGGAAGACAACCGGCGCGCGCAGAAACTTTATGAAAGCTACGGCTTCCGCGCGATCGGAAAGCGCGCCTTCCAGGTCGAATCCGGCGCCAAAACCGGATTCGACCTGATCATGATCCGGCGTGCCGGCTGACGCCGCCCGCTTGGCCTAAGCGAGCGCCTTGTCCAGGCGGTTGCGAATGATGCTTTCGGCTTCCTTCACGATGCGCGCGACAAGTTCGGCGCAGGACGGGATGTCGTGGATGAGGCCCTGCGTCTGGCCGGCCGACCAGATGCCGTAGTCCATCTCGCCCTTGTCGAGGACGTTGCCGCCACGCGTGCCCGCGACCAGTTCCTTCACGTCTTCGAACTTCGCATTGCCGCGCCGTTCGATGGCGACGACTTCGTCGCTGATGGCGTTCTTCGCCACCCGCGCCGTGTTGTGCATGGTGCGGAAGATGAGGTTCGTCCCGCGTTCGTCATTGGCGACGATCTGCTTCTTCACGTTCTCATGGATGGGTGCTTCCTTCGTCGCCATGAAGCGCGTGCCCATATTGATGCCGTCGCAGCCGAGCGCGAGCGCGGCAACGAGTCCGCGCGCGTCCGCCATGCCGCCCGACGCGATGATCGGAATGGTGAGCTTGTCCGCCGTCGCGGGGAACAGGATCAACCCTCCCACATCGTCTTCGCCCGGATGGCCTGCGCATTCCAGCCCGTCGATCGAGACGCAATCGACGCCGATGGCCTGCGCCTTCACGGCGTGACGCACGCTGGTGCATTTGTGGATCACTTTGACGCCGGCTTCCTTGAAGCGCGGCAGATGGGGCTGCGGATTGTTGCCCGCCGTCTCCACGATCTTGATGCCGCCCTCGATGATCGCCTCGCGATATTCGTCATAGGGAATGGGCGTGATGCTGGGCAGGATTGTGAGGTTCACGCCGAACGGCTTGTCGGTCATCTCGCGGCAGCGTTTCAATTCCTTCGCGAGGTCTTCCGGTTTGCCCGCGGAGTGCGCCGTGATGAAGCCCAGCGCGCCCGCATTGGCGACGGCGGCAATCAACTCGGCCTTGCCCACGCGGGTCATTCCCCCGCAGGTGATGGGTGCCGCAACGCCGAACATCTCGGTAAAGCGTGTCTTCAACATGGCTCAAGCCCTCATTGGGAATAGCGAGCCCACAGCGTGAAGGGATCGCGCGAAGCTGGCAAGAGCGCGGGATTGGACGCGGTTGGGCCTGTGTTTTCTAGCGATCCACGAACGGATCGCGCACCAGGATCGTGTCTTCGCGCTCGGGGCTGGTGGAGAGAAGCGCCACCGGCGCACCGATCAGCTCCTCGACCCGGCGGATATATTTGACGGCCGTGGCCGGCAGTTCGGCCCAGGATCGCGCGCCGCGGGTGGATTCGCTCCAGCCTTCGACGGTCTCGTAGATGGGCACGCAACGGGCCTGCTCGTTGGCATCGACGGGCAGATGATCGATCTGATGTCCGTCGAGGCGATAGCCGGTGCAGATATTGATTTCCTCGAAGGTGTCGAGCACGTCGAGCTTGGTGAGCGCGATGCCGTCGATGCCGCCGGTGATGACCGTCTGGCGCACGAGAACGGAATCGAACCAGCCGCAGCGGCGCTTGCGTCCCGTCACCGTGCCGAATTCCGCGCCGCGCGATCCGAGCTTCTCGCCCAGCGCATCGGTCAGCTCGGTCGGGAACGGGCCTTCGCCCACGCGCGTGGTGTAGGCCTTCACGATGCCGAGCACATAGCCCACGTCGCGGGGTCCGCAACCAGATCCTGCCGCCGCCTGTCCTGCCACCGTGTTCGACGATGTCACATAGGGATAGGTGCCGTGGTCGATATCGAGCAGAACGGCCTGCGCGCCTTCGAACAGGATGCGTTTGCCCTTGCGGCGCATCTCGTCGAGCCGGCGCCAGGCCGAGCCCACGAACGGCAGGATTTTCGGCGCGATCTCCTTCAGCGCTTCGAGCAGCGCGTCCGCGTCGATTTCCGAAAGGCCCGAACCGCGGCGCAGCGCATTGTGATGTGCCAGCAGCCGCTCGATCTTGGCCGGCAGCGATTTCGGATCCTTGAGATCGATCACGCGCAGCGCGCGCCGGCCCACCTTGTCTTCGTAAGCAGGACCGATGCCGCGCTTCGTGGTGCCCAGGCGCTGCACGCTGTTCGAGGATTCGCGCGCGCTGTCGAGCTCGCGATGCAGCGGCAGGATCAGGGCGGCGTTCTCCGCCACGAGCAGGCTGTCCGGCGTGACGGTGACTCCCAGTTTCCCGATGCGCTCGACCTCGTCGACGAACGCCCAGGGATCGACCACCACGCCGTTGCCGATGATGGAGAGCTTGCCCGGCCGCACCACGCCGGACGGCAAGAGGCTCAGCTTGTAGGTCTTGCCGTCGATGACGAGCGTGTGGCCGGCATTGTGGCCGCCCTGGAAACGCACGACCACGTCGGCGCGCGCCGACAGCCAGTCCACGATCTTGCCTTTGCCTTCGTCGCCCCATTGGGCGCCGATCACGGCGACGTTCGACATTATTCCGTACCCGGATCAAATCGCCCGCTCGCGCTCGGGCACGGTGGCGGACTATAGCGGGAAAATTCCGGGCTCGTCAGGTTGTTTTTGGTCCAAAAGGCACCAGCATGGGGACCCTGCGGCGATAGGAATCATAGGTTGCGGCGCCCAGTTCCCCACGCAGGAAGCGCTCTTCGAGCCGCGCTTTGATCCAGTAGCCCACGATCATCAGCGCGGCGCCGAGGATGGCGTGCAAGGTGCCGGATACGACCGCTGTGGCGATGGCGGCGGCGATGATGCCGGTATAGATCGGATGGCGAACGATCCCGTAAGGTCCCGTGTCGACGACGCTGTGACCCTCCTTGCGGGTAATCGAACCCGACCACAGACGGCCCAGATAAATCCGTGCCCACCACGCGAACAGAAATCCGGCTGTGACAACGCCGACCATCGTCCACCCGACCGCAAGCGGCGGCGTCCAGAATTTTTCGCCGAGCACGCCCGGCCAGTTGACGATTTCATAGTGATTCGACACGCGCTTCAGAGCGGGTGCCAGGAGCAGTACAAATCCGCCGAAGGTCAAAGCGCGATAGAGCACTTCGCCGGACCGGTTCGGCCGCTTGACGGTGCGCGCCGTCCACAGGGCGGCAATCATCCAGGTTACGACCCAGATATCCCACGGAATGTAGATCGCAGTGTCCGGCCAGTATCCCATCCACATGGTCTGCCCCCGTTGAACCTCCCCCACAGGTGGGACGCAATGGTGGCGAATGAATGGCGACGCTTTGGCTACACCCAGTAGATCGGTAAAAAGACGCGATCGAGCGGCGTAAAGCTTCCCCAATCCAGGTAGGGGTCTCGGTGCGTTCTAATCCTTGTGCTTTAGAAAACCTTGGGCCTGCAGCGTATCTTGGGATACCTCGACCAGCGTCACGGTTTGGGCTTCTTGCCACGAATTGCCGTTGTAGGTCTGGGCAATTATTTTTATGGAGCCATCGCTCAGCAATGTCTCAATTTGTTTTGATGGCTTACTTGGCAGATAGTAATATTCGACGTCATGGTCCATCGACGCTTCTGAAGTTCCGTACTCGACGCTATTTGCGGTCAAGCTGATGTCTAAGAGTTTCCCCGTCGTATTGTCGAGCACTGTTTCGGCAACCACTATGGTTCTATCCTTGGTGTGAACGGTAGAGCGCAATATCTGCTGTGGCGTCGCCCACTCGACATGCACAAACATCTGTTGCGGATTCTCACCCGACACTTGGTACCAATAATATTTGCCAACCATTGCCGGGAGAAATCCCCAACCACCGGTCGGTGAAGATTGGGCAGACCGGGTTTCTCCACCCGCCGCGGTGCCGTGTCGCTCGGACAGCGCGGCCTGCAGACTGGCTTGCGCATCGCTGTCATCTGGTTTCAGTTCCACCGCTTTCCTCAGATCGGCGACTGCGTCCTTGAAATCGTTCTTCGCGAGATAAGCATTGCCACGATTCAAGTATGCGAATTCACGATCTTCGGGGGACAGTTCACCGCTCTTGAGGGCGCGGGTGAAGAGGCGGATTGCTTCATCGTAAGAGCCGCGATTGAGCGCCGCCAGTCCTGCCGTACCGTCTTCGACCGCTCCCGCATAAGCAACGGTTGTCGCCGTGAGCGCCATCATCGACAGCCAAAGCCCAGCTTTCATCCTTGTCCTCCTCCGCGTATTCGGCAGTTGCGCGTTCCTTGGGGGTGCCGTTCAGAAATCTTAATTGCTCGGCGGTTGCAGTCCGGCTGCGATGCCCTGCGCGACGCCGTTTAAGACTGCTTGACCTAAAGCTTCCCAGGGATTGGCTTTCGGCCGCCCGGGAACAGAATCAGCCGGCAATTTCGCTTCCAATGCCGTCTGCAGATTGTTTTGTGCGTCTGTGTCATCGGGTTTCATCTGACGCGCTTTGTCCAGGTCGACAATCGCAGACGAATAGTCTGCCTTCATCAAATATGCTTTCCCGCGATTTGCGTAGGCAAACTCCAGATCGTCCCCTGTCAGGCCGCCCGACTTCAGTGCGCGAGTGAAAAGTCTGATGGCATTGTCGTAATCGCCGCCCTGCAATGCTGTCAGTCCGGCGTTGCCGTCGGCGATAGCGTCGGCGTGGGCGGCAGATGCCGCCATGAGCATGAGCAAAGCTCCGCAAAGAACTGCCTTCATGGCAAAGCCTCCTAGTTTTGGCCGTCCGGCGGTGGTTGATTGGGGTCGCCGGAACCATCGTCAGGCGGCGCATTGCCGGTGTCGTCGAATGCGCCGTAGACTGTCTGCGCGATCTCGCCGGTATCGGTGTCGACCAGCAGGAGATCGGAGCCGTACCGCATCCACTGATAATTGTCGGGCGGTGCTTCGAGGCCGTAATCCGCATAATCGTCGATATAGTAGTCACGAACCCAGAACGCACGCGGGAGGTAACCTCCGATCGCATATCGCCGATAGCGATAACCGTGTGGCCAGCGATAGCGCGACGCCGCGAATCGTCGATACGAATGACCGCCATACGTGAAGTGACCGCCGCGCGAACTTCGCTGCAGGGTTCCCCCTGAACGAAACCCGACTACTCCACCTCCACCTGCATTTGAGCCGAAACTCCTCTGACTTCCGAAAGTCCGCTGGCCTCCGGTGCCTGTAGAACTTCCAAAAGTCCGTTGACTCCCGAAAGT
>JBEKLK010000118.1:0-9329 GCA_050010235.1 Rhizomicrobium sp. | reverse complement strand
TCATGTCCTTGAGCCGCTCGGCGAGCGAAGATTTGCCGCCACCGACCGGTCCCAGCAGATAGAGGATCTGGCGTTTCTCTTCGAGGCCCTGGGCTGCGTGCTTGAAGTAGCCGACGATGCGCTCGATCGTGTCTTCCATCCCGTAGAAGCCTTCGAAGGCGGGATAGACCTTGATCGTGCGGTTGAAGAAGATTCGGCTGAGCCGTGAGTCCTGCGCGGTGTCCACCAGAGCCGGCTCGCCGATCGCCTCGACCATCCGCTCGGACGGGCTCGCGTAGAGCATTTTGTCGTCGCGGGCGGCCAAGAGCCAATCCCGAAGGCTCATTGTTTCGAAGCGTTCTCGGGCATAGTCCCGGGAGAAGATGTCGAAGACGTCAAGCGTGCTCATCGCTAACACTCTCCTTGTGTGTCACGCACGCCCTTCACGAATCATAGATCGTGACCCTTCGTGCTCATGACAAGACAGGTGAATCCCTCGATCCTGGAAAATCCTCTCACTGCCCCGTGAAGTAATCCTTAACCAACGCCGGCCGTTCCCCTCCAGACCCGCATCGTACAGATCGCCATATCCGTGCAGGCTTTGAACCGGCTCGGACTATCTCCCTGTACTTACGATCTTTTTTCGACACCTCGACGGCCTCGCTTGGCGTTTTCGCTCAGGCGACCTCAGGCACGATCGATTTGCGCCAAGTGTAAACCCGTTTGCGGCTTTCCCAAAGCGCTACATGCACATTGTTGCGCCATGTCGCATTTCGGCCAGCGTGATTTGCAGAGATGAACGGGCGTGATTCGCGTTTGCCACAATTGCCTCAGTTCGTCGCCCGGCATTCGGTCGGCCATGCCGTACCGGCCGGGTTCCAGGCACTCCCTGCTCTCGACTGCCGATGCTGCGGAAGTGCTTGCCGAACATGCCCGGTTTCGTCCAAGCTTTGCGTATGGGCGAGCATCCGATTGTGGTGAGAGCAGCGCGGCCGGACGATGCGGCAGGCGTGGCGCGCGTCTATATCGAATCCTGGCACGATACCTATCCCTCGATTCTTCCGACGCAACTTTTGTGCGCGATGACTCCTCGGGGACAAACGGCGCGGTGGCAGGCTGCGATTCAAGCCCGCGGTCGGGAGCAGGTTCTGGTGGCGGAAAAGTCGGGCACGGGCGTGATCGCCATGACGAGCTTCGGTCCGTGCCGGGACGCGGACCTCGGCTTCGACGGCGAAATCTACACGCTCTATGTCGATCCGTCCTATTTCGGGCTTGGTTTGGGGCGCGCACTGCTGCGCTCCGCCTTCAGCGCGCTCGGCACGCGCGGCTATTCGTCCTGTGCGATCTGGGCCCATACAAGAAATCCCGCGCGCTTCTTCTATGAAAAAATGGGCGGGCGAGTCATCGCGGAGCGCACGGCGCGCATGATGGGCGACGCGGTGCCGGAAACCGCCTTCGGCTGGCGCAGGCTTGCGCTGGCCGAGCGCAGCGCAGCGCGCTGACGAATCGGTTCAAGCCCGAATCAGTCCACACCCCGGAAAAAGCGCGACAGCCGGACGGCGGAGAACCAGCCTGAAATGGGTTCTGCGTTCAGGAAATCATAGGAGCCGATGACGAATTCGGCCCGTCCCACGAGGTTTGCGACGGGCACGAAGCCCACGCCGTTGTCCTTCTCCGCCACGCGGCTGTCTGTCGAGTCGTCGCGATTGTCGCCCATCATGAACAAATGGTCCTTCGGCACGACGAAAACCTGCGTGTTGTCCAGCTCGCCCGACCATCTCCATTTGTAAATGGGATGTTCGCGCCCGCCGGGCAGCGTTTCGATATAGCGCGGAACGGCGGCGATGTTGCCGCTCGAATCCTCGACATTGCCCTGGCCGGCCGCGCGCAGCGGAAGCTCGATGCCGTTGATCCACAACCTTCCGTCCTTCATTTGCACACGGTCGCCGGGCAGGCCGATGACCCGCTTCACATAGTTGACGCCGGGATCGCGCGGCAACCGGAACACGGCGATATCGCCGCGCGCGGGTAGACTGCCGAACAACCGATGGGAGGATGGCGTCGTCATGTTGAAGGGAATGGAATAGCTGCTGTAGCCATAGGGGAATTTTGTCGCGATCAGCGCGTCGCCAATGGCAATGGTGGGTTCCATCGAGCCGGAGGGCACGTAGAACGGTTGTGCGAATGCCGTCGTCGAAACCAACGTCACCGCGACAACGGTGACCGGTTCCGCGATCCACCGCAGCACTGCGGCAGCCTGCGGCCTGACGGTCTGGAGCGCGTTCGACAGGCGCTTCCATCGGCGCCCCGACGAATCGATCAGAGACCGCATGGCATTGGCCCAGGTTTCGCGCATGGCAGAACTCCCCAATCCAGACCGGACTTATATAGGAGCCTGTCGGTCCTTCGACAGGGGTGGCTGGGCCCGCTTCGCCGTAATGAATTGGAAATGTCAGGAATGGAATCTCGCGAGCCCGAATGGGCTCAGATCGAGTGCGCTCCCGCCGTCGACCACCCATTGGGCCAGCGCCTCGCCGATAGCGGCGGAATGCTTGAAGCCGTGGCCGGAACAGGCGGAAACGAAAATCACGTTTTCCATGCCGGGATGCCGGTCGATGACGAAGCCGGCATCGGGTGTGACGGTATAGAGGCAAGTCTCCGTCCGCAGACAACGGGCGCCGACCCCCGGAAGGTTTGCCGCAATGAGCGCGTGGTGCATCTGCGCCGCGTCGTCCGGATCGGAAGCGGTGCTATCGGCGTTCGTCGTCGCGTCGTAACGCTCGGTGGCGATCTTGATTCCGCCGCGCACGCCGTCGACGGCGGGAAAGCCGTAGATGACTTTTCCGGCGTTCTGGAGTTCCCAGATGAAGACGGGAAAACAACCCGGCTCGAAGTCCGCGACCGGGCCATCGAGTTCGAACCAATGCAGCGCCTGCCGGAATATTCGAAACAGATGCGCCGTGTTCTTGTCGACGAAATCCGGCGTCCACGCACCCACGCACAAGATGATGTGTCGGGCGCGATAGTTGGTCCGGTCCGTCTGGACGACTGCCCCATTGTCCGATTGAACGACGCCGACGACCTTTTCCCGTTCGACGATTTCCGCGCCGAATTCGCGCGCGAGGTGCAACTGGCTACGGATGCAGGGATCGACTCGCAGGAACCCCGCATCCGGCTCGTAATATGCCGCGTCGGCGTTCTCTACGCGAAACTGCGGAAATCGTTTCCTGATTTGGGCCGCATCGAGCATTTCGTGCGGGATGCCGTATGTTCTGGCCGCCGCAAGAGTGTTTTGGAAGAATTGCGGAACATGGGTGTGCGCGGTCGCCAAATGGCTCGACACGATAAGTCCGCCCGTGACCGTCAGAAGCCGCTCGCCGGTCTCGCGTTCGATACCGCGCCAGATTTCATGGGAACGGCGCACAAATGGCGTCAAGTGGCGGCCTTCCCCGACCGCAAGCCGCGTGATGCGGGTGTCGCCATGCGACGAGCCTCGATTGTGCGGCGGCGAAAACCGGTCCAGCCCCAGCACGCGATTGCCCGCTTTGGCGAGTTGATAGACGGACGCGCTTCCCATCGCGCCCAGGCCGACAACGATCGTATCGAAATCGCGCATTTGTGACGCCTGGGTCAGCCGCCGTTCAAATCTCTCGGCCGGATGAAATCGGTCAGTCTGCCTGTGCCATGTTCGACATCGCGCCAATGGGCGATTTCAAAATCGAACACGGCGAGTGCGCAGGTCGGAAATTTGTCGCGCATCCGTTCGAGTCGCGCGCGCTCCTCCGGCGCCGGCGAGCGGCGCGCCAACGCGGCGGCGCAATCTTGGAGTCCGGGATTGTGGCCAAGCACGAGCAACGTGCCGGCCTCGTTGTCCGCCGACTGCACCAGCTTGAGGATCGTCTTGGGGGACGCGAGATAAAGTGCGTCCAGGAAGGTCACCGCCGGCAGCGCATCGAATTCCGGCGCGAGCCGCTCCCACGTTTCAACCGTGCGCCGCGCCGTCGAGCAGAAGGCAAGCTCGGGCACATAGCGGCGATGATGGATTTCCGCTCCCAGGAGTGGTGCGTCGTGCACGCCGCGCGCATTCAGCGTCCGCTCGCGGTCGTCGGTCTTGGCGTCGCCCGGAACCGCTTTGGCGTGACGCAGGAGAAGCAGGCGCTTCACGCGACCTGATAGCGCGCACGCGCGCCCCGTTCGAGCGCTGCGGCAACGAGGCGTTCGATGCCGAGCGTGCGGCGCAACATCTCGCTCACGCGAATCTCTTCCTGCATCATGCGGGAATCCGCGAGCGCCACTTCGAGCGCCAGCCAATAGGCCGTTTCGCGCAGATGCTCGGGCAGCGCGTTCTTGATCAGGCCCAGAACGGCGTCGAGGCCGTCGGCCTCCTGCAGGATCGCGGCGCATTCCTGCGATGTTGCGATCAACCTTTCCTCGTCGAAGTCGCGAAAGATGGGCAAGCTTTTGACGAGACCGCCGATCGCTCGCAGTTCCTTCGCGCTCATCGTGCCGTCGGCAGCCGCGACGACGACCATGACGTAAATGAGCGCCGCGTGATGGCTGATCGTCGTGCGCGACTGTTTCATTTGCGGCGATTCCCAAGCTGCGCGCGACCTTATGCGGCTTGACCCGGCCGGGCAAGGCGCGGCAATGCTTGGCAAAAGTTCACAAAGACGAGCCAACGAATGGCGACGAACAAGAAGCCCGGCAGATGGCGCGCGCGCACGCAGGCCGTGCGCGGCGGCCAGACCCGAACCGGATTCCAGGAGACGGCCGAAGCTCTGTTTCTGACCTCGGGCTATGCCTATGAAACCGCAGAGGAGGCCGAAGCGCGTTTCAAGGGCGCCGAAGGTTTCACCTATACGCGGTTCGGAAATCCGACGGTGTCGATGTTCGAGGCCCGCATGGCCGCGCTCGAAGGTGCGCCCGTTGCCCGCGGGACGGCCAGCGGAATGGCGGCGGTGACGGCAATATTTCTCAGCGCACTGCGCGTGGGCGACCATGTCGTCGCGGCAAAGGCGATGTTCGGCGCCTGCCGCTATGTGATCGAGGATGTGCTGCCGCGGTTCGGCATCACCCACACGCTGGTCGACGGCCATGATGTGGGCCAATGGCAGGCTGCGATGAAACCAGAGACCAAGATGTTGTTTCTGGAGACGCCGGCCAATCCCACGCTCGCCATCGTCGATATTGCGGGCGTCGCAAAGATCGCGGCGAAGGGCGGCGCGCGCGTTGTTGTCGATAACGCTTTTGCCAGCCCGGCGCTGCAGCGGCCGATGGAGTTCGGCGCGGATATCGTCGTGCATTCCTCGACGAAATATATCGACGGGCAGGGCCGTTGCCTGGGCGGCGTGATCCTGTGCCGGGAAGATTTCCTCAAGGACCATCTGCAGATTTTCCTGCGCAATACGGGTCCCGCCATGAGTCCGTTCAACGCCTGGGTCCATCTGAAGAGCCTGGAGACGCTCGACCTGCGCATGCGCGCGCATTGCGCGAACGCTGCGACCGTCGCCGATTTCCTGGCCGGTCAGCCGAAGGTCCCGCGCGTGCTTTATCCGTTCCGGGACGATCACCCCCAGCACAAGCTCGCGCGCGCGCAGATGGAAGCGGGCGGCGGTGTGGTGACGTTCGAGCTCGAAGGCGGCAAGGCCGCGGCCTATCGCTTCGCCAATGCGCTCAAACTGATCGACATTTCGAACAATCTGGGTGATGCAAAAAGCCTGATCACGCATCCCGCCACGACGACACACCAGAGGCTTTCGCCCGAGGCGCGCGCCGGGCTGGGCGTCACCGAAGGCATGATGCGGCTTTCGGTGGGACTCGAAGACGAGGCCGATCTTTGCGAAGACCTCGCCTCGGCGTTGGCTGCCGTTTGAAGGAGGCGGAAGATGTCCGTTCATCGCGCTGCCATTCGCTGGAAACGCACCAGCGCCGATTTCACCTACGACACCTATAACCGCGCGCACGACGTCGCATTCAAGGACGGCGCAATCGTGCTTCCGGGTTCCGCCGCACCGTCTTTCAAGGGCGATGCGGACCGCGTCGATCCCGAAGAGGCCTATGTCGCCTCGCTGTCGAGTTGCCACATGCTGACCTTCCTCGCGATCTGCGCGCGCAAGCGCCTCGTCGTCGACAGCTATGAGGACGACGCGGACGGCCGCCTCGAAAAAGGTTCGAACGGGCGGCTATGGATGGCGTATGTCACCTTGCGGCCGCGCGTGCGATTCGCGGCGGGAACTTCGGTGGACGCGGCCGTGCTCGCCGAGATTCACCACAAATCGCATGAGGAATGCTTCATCGCGAATTCGGTGAACACCGAAGTTGCCGTCGAGCAACAGCATTAGGCCTTTGTGTTAACCTGCACATTGCCGGCCGCTTGCGCTGGAGGCGCGGAGCAGGCGATAGTCCCGCTATGGAACAGCGACACCACCAGCCGGCCTCCCGGCAAAAGCCGTCCGGTCATCTCACCTATGAGCGCGTCACACGCGGCATACGGGTATTGGTGCGGCCGGCTTTTCTCGACGACCAATCCGATCCCGAGGCGAGCCGCTATCTGTGGTCGTACACCGTGACGATCGAGAACAAGAGCCCCGAGACGGTCCAGCTGATGTCCCGCTATTGGCACATCACCGACGCGGTCGGTCATATCCAGGAAGTGCGCGGACCGGGCGTGGTGGGGGCCCAGCCGGTTCTCGAGCCGGGTCAGGTCTTCGAATACACCAGCGGCTGCCCGTTGCCGACGGCGTCCGGCGCGATGGCCGGCCGCTACCAGATGAAGGCAGCTTCCGGCGAGTTCGAGGCCGAAATTCCGGCGTTCCTGCTTGAAAGTCCCCACGAGCGCCGCCAAATCCACTAGGCCGATAATTCACCGCGGTTGATCCGGCGGGCGGAATAAGGCGTAAATCCGTCTCAGCTTGAGATCGCCCATGTCCCAATCTTCCAAAAAAGTTCCGCTCCGTCCCGTCGCGCGCCTCGCCGTCGACACTCGCCCCTCGCGCGAGGAGGCGGAAAGCGCCGTACGCACCTTGCTGCGCTGGGCCGGCGACGATCCGACGCGCGAAGGCCTGATCGATACGCCGAAGCGCGTCGCCAGCGCCTATGAGGATTGGTTCTCCGGCTACAAGGAAGACCCGGAGGAATATCTGCTGCGCACCTTCGAGGAAGTCGAAGGTTACGACGACATGATCGTGCTCAAGGACATTCGATTCGAATCCCATTGCGAACATCATCTGGCGCCGATCATCGGCCGGGCGCATGTGGGTTATCTGCCCAACAACAAGGTCGTCGGCATCTCCAAGCTCGCCCGCGTGGTGGAAGCCTACGCGCGCAGACTGCAGGTGCAGGAGAAGATGAACTCGCAGATCGCGCGCTGTATCCAAAAGGTTCTGGAGCCCAAGGGTGTCGCCGTGGTGATCGAGGCCGCGCATCAGTGCATGACGACACGTGGGGTCCACAAGCAGGGCGTCAGCATGGTCACGTCTTCGATGTTGGGCGAATTCCGCAAGAATCCGCTGACCCGGCGCGAGTTCCTTAGCGTGATCGGCAATCCGGCCTCGAACTTCGACGGCTGAGCGATGGCCGCCGCGCCGCAATCGCTGGGACTTGTCGAGCGGCTCATCGCGTTCGATACGACAAGCCGCAATTCCAATCTCGCATTGATCGATTTCGCGGCCGAATTGCTGGAGGCCGCCGGTGCGCGCTGCCGGCGCAGTTATAACGAGGGCTGCAGCAAAGCCAATCTGTTCGCAACCTTCGGACCGGATGCGTGCGGCGGCATCGTATTGTCTGGACACACCGATGTGGTGCCGGTGGACGGACAGGACTGGTCAAGCGACCCGTTCAAGGTCGAAGAGCGCGACGGCAAGCTCTTTGGCCGCGGCACGGCCGACATGAAGGGGTTCCTGGCGGCCGCGCTCTCCTTCGCCGGTGAGATCGGCAAGATGTCATTCAAGCGGCCGCTTCACTTCGCGCTGTCCTATGACGAAGAAGTCGGCTGCGCGGGCGTGGGCGGGATGCTCGACGATCTCGCGCGTGCAGGCATCAAGCCGGCATTTGCGATCGTCGGCGAGCCGACCGAGATGAAGATCGTGGGCGCGCACAAATCCGGCGCGGTGATCCATACGCGCTGTTGCGGCCGGGAAGGCCATTCCAGCGCGCCCGACAAAGGCGCCAACGCGGTGATGATGGCGGGCGAATTCGTCGCCGCGCTGGAAGCGCTGGGCGGTGAACTGAAATCGGATCGCGACGCGAATTTCGAGCCGCCCTATACGACCGTGCAGGCGAATATGATTGCCGGCGGCACGGCCGTGAACGTGCTGGCGCGCGAGGCACTCGTAACCTGGGAATATCGCGGCTTGCCCGACCGCGATGGGGAATCCGTCGTCGCGCGCGCCCGCGCATGCACCGACGCGCAGATCCTACCGAAATACCGCGCGCATGCGGCCGAAGCGCGGATCGAGACGAAGGTCCATGCCTCCTATCCGGGGCTCGTGCTCGATCCCGAATCGCCGGCCGTCGCCTTCGTGCGCGAAATCAGTGGCGCGAATGCCGTGGAGACCGTCGCTTATGGCACGGAGGCAGGCCTGTTCCAGCAAGCCGGGATTCCCGCCGTCGTCTGCGGTCCCGGTTCCATCGAACAGGCTCACAAGGCCGACGAGTTCCTTGCACTCTCCGAATTGGCCGCCTCCGAGGCGTTTCTTCGCAAAGTGATTGCCCGCGCCGTGGCCTGAACGGGCGGCCAGCTTGCTATTTCATGAACGACAGATGAACGCGCCGCCCAGACTTCGTTCAGGCAGAGGATGACACCCTGCACGCGAAGTTGAGGCGCCCGACCCGTTGTAAGCCCCTCCCAATAGGGCCGGAAGCCATCAGGAGAAAGCCCGCACCGGTTCGCCGTTGCGGGCTTTTTTCCGTCTCTTATCCATAGTCCGGATCGATCCAAAGCTGCATTCGAACGGTTGGCGCTTGTTCGACAATTCGTGGCGTTTCGTCGACCAAGTCGAACCCGAGCGTTTTGTAGAGAAGCGGCAGCTTGGTATTCGCCAAAGTATCCAGGCGAAGCGCGTGCACGCGCTTCTGGCGGCATTCGCGCACCGCCCATTCGACCATTCTTGCGGACCAACCCCGGCCGGAAGACGCGCGCCGTACCGCCAGTTTGTGAAGATACAAGGCCTCGCCGGGCCGATCGTCGGGCCAGAAGAGATGATCTCGCGTCTGCAATCGCATGCAGGCGACCATTTTCGAATCTTCGAATCCGCCGATCTGCTCGCCGGCAGCGGCGATATCGCGGTGGTCCTCAATCGTGAAGCTTTCGAGCGGCCAGATCGGTTGGCCGAACCTGGCCGTCCAGAGCG
>JBEKLK010000117.1:0-9562 GCA_050010235.1 Rhizomicrobium sp. | reverse complement strand
ATCAGATCGTGGCGCTGCTTGAGCTGCACATCGATATCCGCAAACGCCTGCTTCCACGCCTGCCTGAGCGCGACGAGCGAGTTGTAGGTCATAATTGCGAAGACGACGATGAGCGCGAGGACGACGAGCGTGATGATCATGGGTGGCGGGTTCCGGGTGGCCTGCGAAGGTTAGCGGATTGGGGGTGAGGTGGCGAGGGGCGGCGCAGCGATCTCATCCCGCCGGCGTTCCGGCGGTGGGCCAGAGATCGGCAGGCGAAGGAACAACCGGCATTCTCTGGACCCGCGCCGACCATCAGGCAGCATCCGCCAACCCGCGAGCGGGCTTCGGTGAACAGATCGTTTACGCCCGCACTCTATATTGGGGTTGCATTCCGCGTGCTGGAAACATGGTCGTCCTCGCCGTTTCGATCCTCGTGCTCGCAGGCGCCGCGGCGCTGGCTTTCCTGCGTGTAAAAAAACGCGCGGTCGCGGCGGAAGCGGAGCGCGAACGGGCGCGCAATTGGTATCGCGCGATGGCCGAAGAATCCTCCGACATCATCGTCCTGCGCGAAGACGGACGCATCGTGCTCGCGTCGAACGCCATGGGACGGATTCTCGGACGCACGCCGGACGAGTTCAACGATGGCGGCTATCTGAGGCTGGTTCATCCGGACGATCTTGGCGAAGCGATGAAGCTACGCGGTCGTCCGCCGCCGGGCGAGATCTGGAGCGCAACCTACCGCCTGCCCCATGCCGACGGGCATTACATCTGGTTCGAAGCCCGGACGCGCGGCGCCTACGATGCGGCGAGCGGCGCGTTTCTGCGGGAGATCACCGTGCTGCGCGATATCACCGGGCGCAAGGCGCAGGAGTTGAAGATGGCAGCAGCGCTCGAACGCGCGGAGGCGGCCAGCAAGGCGAAATCGCTGTTCCTCGCCACCGTAAGCCACGAACTGCGCACGCCGCTGAACGCCATCATGGGTTTTTCGGAACTTCTGAAAGAGGAGCGATTGGCGCCGGCCGGCAGCGCGCGGCGCCGCGACTATCTGGAATCGATCCACGACAGCGGCGCGCATCTCCTGGGACTCATCAACGACATTCTCGACGTCTCGAAGCTCGGCGCCCTCGAATTGGATTTGGAGCCGGTCGAGCTTGAACCGCTCATCGCCGAATGCACCCGATCCATCGCCTGCCAGGCCGAGAAATCCGGGCTACGCGTGTACACGCGGCTCGAAGCGGGCGCTTGCGTGCTGCAGGCCGATCGCAAGCGGCTGCGCCAGATGCTGCTCAATCTTCTTTCCAACGCGATGAAGTTCACGCCGCAAGGCGGCGAAGTTTGCGTGTCGACCTCGCGATGCGACGGCGCGGTCGCGCTCGCGGTGTCCGACACCGGCATCGGCATGGAAGAAGATGCGATACCAAAAGCGTTCGAGCGCTTCGGTCAGCTCGACGATTCTCTTGCCCGCAAATACGAAGGCGCGGGGCTCGGCCTTCCCCTCACGAGGCAATTGGCGGAGCTGCATGGCTGGAACTTGACCATCGACAGCCGGACGAATGCCGGCACGACCGTCATGATTCTCTTTTCGAACGTGCGCGCCCTGGCGGACGTCGCGTAGCGGCGGCGCGACCCCCTTCCGTCACGCGGCTGGCGCCGCGCGACACCTTACCCCCGCGAGGGGGGCAGGTTGGAAATATGAGAGCCGCACAACTCTTTTTTTAGCCTTCCCCTTTGGGGGAAGGTGCCGAGCGCAGCGAGGCGGAAGGGGGGCCGACGCGATTCAACCCGAACCGACTCTTAGTGGCTCCCCGTGCCCGGGGTGGACGACGTGGTGTGGGTGCGACCGGCGACCAATTCGATCGTCACACCAGCGAGCGCCGCCGCGATGCCGGCGGGAAGCAGCGGGTTGACGACAAGGCCGAAGATCGCGGCGTGGCCCGCGCCTGCGGGGAGGCCGGCCGGCAACAGATTGTTGCCCAACAGGAAATCCATTTCGCCGACCGGCGGGGCCGGCGCCACAGGCGTGGCACCCGGCGTCGTGGGCGCCAGTCCGGACGTGACAGTTGTCGTCATGCCGGCGTTGACCGTCACGGTTACGCCGTTCGAGGTGACAAGCGCGATGCCTTCATCGACCGAAATCGTGGTCGAGCCGTCGGCGGCGACGGTGATCGTCAGGATCGTCCCGTGGACGCCGATCGTGGCCGTGGGCGTGGTGATCTTGTAGGCGCTCTTGGGCAGGCTGCCGGTCGTGAAGCGCGCCACGCCTCTGGCGATCGACAAAGCAACCTGGGATTTGTTCGGGTCGGGATCGAACACGAAGCGATCCAGCGTCACTTCGGAACCGGCGCCGATCGCAAGATCGGTGTTGTCCTCGAAGCGGACGCGCGACGCGCTTTTGTCGCCGGTGCGGATGATCTCGTTCTGGAAGACGTCGATGCCGGCGCGCAGCACCGCCGGCTCCTGCGTGCCGATCACGCCGCGGACATCGTTCACGACGACCTGCGTGTTGCCGATATTCTGGTCCGCCAGAGCGATTTGGCTCGAAAGCGGCGATACCACCAGGACGAATCCCAGCACCCGGACAATTGCCCGACGAATCAACGAACTGCGCATACGGCCCCCGATGGCACTCGGCCAAAGAGTATATGTATCAGCCTTATGAAACCCCCGTCAAATTTTGGGGCTAAAGTTCCCGCGCCGGGTTACCCGACTTACCAACCGGTTTTCCCGGAAGGTGAAAATCTGGAAGGCGCCGTTTCGGGGCACTTCGCTCAAGACAATCACGTGCATTCGCACAGGGGGCAGCCGGCCACCCCTGCCACGGCATCAAGAGTTTCTGATAGACTGTCGAGGCTCGGGGAAATGATAGAGCAAAATTCGCGGTGACGCGGCCGTCGTGTCGGAGCAAAAGCGTGGTTGATCTGACAAGCGTCTTCATCTTCGGCGGCCTTTTTTTCATGGTCGGCGCATATGTGATTGCCATTTCCTCGCGCTGGCAGAGGTTTCGGAGGGCGGGAGATGTCGCGATTTGGGTTGGGTTTGCTCTTGTGCTGATCGCTTTTCACCAGTTGCGATTTCCACGTTGAAATTCCGACTGGGACACCACCGCCGATGCCTAGCGCTTGGGTCATTGAAATAAAGGGCGATAATTCGCAGACGCAACGCGGCCTGTTTGAGTTTGCCCAGATTCCCTCCGTCGGCGACAGGATCATGCTCCGCGAGGGCGACAGATTGTGCGGTTTTGGTGTCGTACAAATTGAACACTTCCCCGCGCGCGTGCCGCCTGAGGACGGTTCAAAAGAGCCGAGCACAACGATTTATGTCCATTGGCTGAAAGAATATCCGGTCGAATAGGCGAGCGAAATTTAAATTGGGGCGTTGCCGGTTATCTGGGAAAGTCCGCGCGCGGGGTAGGGGGACCCGCGCCAGTTTGTCTAACTCACCAGCGGTTTTTTCCAGAAGGCTGAGAGTTCGGATGCGAGGCACTGGACGCTTGAGGAACCGGTGAAGCAAACTTGCATGTGAAGGCCGCTCTCGCGGCGAAGGGGGAAGCCGCGTGAATCGTCAATCCTGGTCTCCTTTGCTCGCCTGGATCGCGGGCTGGGCGTGGACATTCGTCGTAGGCGGCGGCGGTCTCTGGCTTCTGTACACGCGCGGACCTTGGCCGCCCACGAACGGCTGGTTCGCGCTGTTTTCCGGTCTCGCAGCCTGTCCGCTGGTCGCGTGGTCGTTGAAAAAATATACCCGTATCAACGTATCGGGTTGGCTCCAGTTTGCGGTTGCAGCGTTTTTCTTCGTTGCCGGGCATGTTGCGCTGACGATATGGCCCCACAACTAGTGGACTGCAGCCTCGATGGAATTCGGACACACCGCTATTTCGATTTCGCCACATGCACCGCGTCCCAATCGGGCGGCGGCGGAACGGCGAGAAAACCGTCGATGCGTGCCGCATAGACATCGTAGAAACCGGACATGCGCGGTTGCAAAACCCGGCAGCGCGCGACTGCAGCGTGCGCATCCTCCCAGCGTCTGTCGCGATACGCATCGAGCATCTCCTGATGCGCCGCGCGGAATTGCACGAAGGCTTCGCTCCGGCCCATCGCCGCATCGCCCAGCAGCGCGTAGATCCGGATCGCTTCCTCCTTGCCCTGCACGATGACGAGATCGAGTTCGACGGCCGCCCAATCCGGCACCGTCGCCAGCGTGCTTTCGCTGATGACGACGCCCACGTCATAGGCCTTCGACTGACCTTCCAGACGCGAGGCGAGGTTCACCGGATCGCCGATCGCCGAATAATCGAAGCGCTGATCGGAGCCCATATTGCCGACCACGCATTGCCCGGTGTTGAGACCGATGCCGACATGCAAGGCATGAAACGCGGCGTCGCCGGCCTCCGCTGCGAGCGCAACATTGAGCCGTTCCAGGGCGTCGAGCATCGCGAGCGCGCTCGCGCAGGCATGCTCGCCATGGTCCAGGTCGTCGAGCGGCGCGTTCCAGAACGCCATGATGCAATCGCCCATATATTTGTCGATGGTGCCGCGCCGCGACAGGATGATATCCGTCATCGGCGTGAGGAACCGGTTGAGAAGCCGCGTCAGGC
The DNA here is from genome assembly GCA_050010235.1 of Rhizomicrobium sp. Lineage (GTDB taxonomy): Bacteria > Pseudomonadota > Alphaproteobacteria > Micropepsales > Micropepsaceae > Rhizomicrobium. The sequence continues at coordinate 4,983 of JBEKLK010000117.1, read as the reverse complement.
CCTGGGGATTGGATTTGAATTGCTCCGATATGCGTGTGAAGCCGCGCACGTCGCAGAACAGGAAGGTCAGGTTGCGCAGATCGCCGCCGAGCTTGAGGCGTGAGGGATCGCGGGTCAGCTCCTCGACAAGAGCCGGCGACAGATATTGGCCGAAGGCGCCGCGAACCTGTCGCTTCTCCGCCTCGGTGCGCAGATAGCCGATGATGGTCGAGGACAGATAGATCGCGAAGGCGGCCAGCGACGGTGTGACCGGATCGAACAGCATCAGGTCGGTCGTATAGGCATGCCAGGATGCGGCGAAGGCGGCGAGGATCGCCGCGGCCACGAGCACGCCGGACCACACGGCGCCCAACAGGCGCAACACGAGGATCAACAGGCTGCCGATCACGAGCACGAAGCAGAATTCCGCCGCGCGCGCCCAATCCGGCCGCTCGAGATAATGTCCCAGCAGCATTTGTTCGAGCGCCTGCGCGTGCGCCTCCACGCCCGGCATGACCGGATTGATCGGCGAAGGCCGGATATCGCGCAGGCCCGCGGCGCTGGTGCCGACCAGCACGATGCGGCCCCGAACCCGCGCAGGATCGAAATTGTCCGCGAACACCTGCCAGGCGGGAATGACCCGCTCGGGCACGAACGGCGTGAAATGGATCAGCACATTGCCTTCGGCGTCGGTCGGTACGATCACGCGGCCGATCTTGATGCTGACGATCCCTCTCTGGTTGCCCGAGCCGTATTCGCCGCTGGCGCCCGTCGATTTGATCAGCACGGTGTGCGCGCCTTGCGCAATGCGCAGCGCCTCGGCCGCCAGGGTCGGATAAAGTTGCCGCCCAATGCGCTCGACCAGCGGCACCCGGCGCATGATGAAATCGCTGTCCGAGGTAAAGCTGATGCTGCCGTTTCCGGCGGCGGCGGCTTCGATCGCCGGCAGATTGTTCACTGCGCCGGCATAATCCGGAATGAAGGGAATCGGGTCGTCGCCCAGCGTGGCGAAGCCGCTACGCACGAGGGGTTTTCGCCCATCCGCGGAACCGGTCAACGCGAAACCGGTCACCACATTGCCCGCATCGTGCATCGCCTTCGCCAGCAATGCGTCGTGATCGGGAATCGCAGACAGGGTTTGGCGCAGGCTGGCGACCGGCGCGCCATCGGCCGCCCAGATGGTGAGGATCTGCGACGGCGAGGTGCGGTCCGGCTCGGCAAACACGATGTCGAACACGATGGCCGCCGCGCCCGCTGCCGAAAGACGGCCGACCATGGCGGCAACCGCGCTGCGGGGCCACGGCCATTGGCCCACCTGCGCGAGGCTCGCGTCGTCGATGTCGACGATGCGGACGGGCGCATTCTGGTAAGTGCGGGGCGCCAGCCGCTGATAATAGTCGAAGACGTCGCGGCGCTGCCGGTCGATGATGTTTCCCGGATCGATCCAGCACCACAGCAACGCCGTCAGCAGCAGCAACAGCTGCAATATCAGCATCAAGGACGTGCGCAGGAGATTCATGAATTCAGACCCCGAAAACCGGCTCGAAAGCGGACACCCCGGCCGGCCGGCCGCGAGCATAGCCGACTCGGCGCGATCTGCGCAGCAGCCGGCTTAAAGCGTCGGATCGGTCCCCACCTGCACCAGCATTTTGCCGAAATTGTCGCCGCGCAACATCTCGGCGAAAGAAGCGGGCACGTTCTCGATACCGTGACGGATGTCTTCGCGGTATTTGATCGCCCCGCTCGCAACCAGCGGCGCCACTTCGCGCAGGAACGCGTCGTGATGGCCCTCCACGAAATCGCCCACGAACAGATCGCGCACCGTCACGTTGCGTTCCTGGAATATCCTTTCGCCCCGTTTCATCAGCGCAGCGCGCGCATCGGTGCCCGCCGCATCGCCATAGTGGGCGATCAAGCCGCAGATCGTCATCCGCGCATTGGGATTGAACAGCGGCAGCACCGCGTCGAACACGGCGCCGCCCACATTCTCGAAATAGATGTCGATGCCCGCGGGGCATGCGGCGCGCAGATCCGCGGCGAAAGTCGGGCTCAGATGCGACACGCAGGCGTCGAAGCCCAGTTCGTCGACAACGAAACGGCATTTCTTCCCGATGCCCGCAACTCCCACCACGCGCAGCCCGCGCAATTTCGCAAGTTGCCCCGCGATCTGCCCCACACCGCCGGAGGCCGCCGATACGACCGCTGTCTCGCCGGTCGCAGGTTTGGCCAACAGCACCATGCCCGCATAAGCCGTGAGGCCCAGCATGCCGAGCACACCTACGGCCTGCGAAATGCGTCCCTGCATCGGATCGAGCTTGCGCGGAATCATATAAGTGGGCCGCGCCACCCCCTCGCCCATCAGCGCGTACTCGGCCCAGCCATTGGTGTTGAACACGAGATCGCCGGCCGCGAAACCGTCCATCCGGCTTTCAATCACTTGCGAAACCGTACGCGCATGGCAGGGCACGCCTTGTGCTTCGGCGCCCCGCTTCTTGTAACCCCATTGATAGGGATCGAGCGAAATATAGATCGTGCGCGTCAGCGCCTGTCCCGCCGTGGGCTTCGGCATCGGCCCGTCGTGCAATTCGAACGTATCCGCCTCGGGCCAGGGCCCCAGCGGCTTGCCGGACAATGTCCAATAGCGATTCATCGGAGTCTCCCGGCGTCACCTGTAGACGACGTCGGATAGCACTTGCGGCCTCTATTTGCGAACCGCGCGGATCAGTCGATCGCGACGATGGCGCCGCGCAGTTCGTAACTGGCGATCAGCGGATTGAAGGCCAGCGCGGGCGCCTTCTGGAGCTTGACCCCCGGCACCCGAAGGAGCCGGTCGAGAAAGATCGCGGCCTCCTGCAACGCCACCGCTGCGCCCGGACAACGGTGCGGCCCATCGCCGAAACTCATCACGCTGGCGGATTGATTGACGCCCACGCGCGCGCGATCGGGATCGAGCTCGAACGGGCATTCGCCGGCCGCCGCGCGATCGGTATTGGTGCCGCGCACGTCGAGCGCGAGCAGGCTTTCGGCCGGTATATGGAGCACTTCGCCCGACACTTCGAATGTCAGCTCGTGCGCGGCGCGCCGGTACAGCACGCCGACCACGGGCTCCAGCCGCAGGATCTCTTCCAGAATCGCGATGCGCCCGGTTTCGTCGGTGCCGAGGAACCGCGCCTTCAGCTCTTCGCGCTCGAACAGATGCCACGCCGCCATCACGATGAATTCGCGCGTCGTCACCATGCCGGCTGCGGCATAGGTGAGGCACTCGGTGAGGATTTCCCGGTTCGAATAGCCCTGCCCGATCAGATGCGAGATCACGTCGTCGCGCGGGCTTCGCCGCCGGGCCCGGATCGCGGGCGCGACATCGCGGATGAAGAACCACAGCACGCTCGTGCGGGCGAGAAGAAATGTGACGAAGGCGGTAACGGGATTTCGGTCGCGCGCCTTCGTGGCGAAGAATCGACTGAGCCGCTGCGCCATGCCGGAGCGGGGGCTGTTGGTGAGCCCGACGATTTCGGCAGCGACGGCCACCGCAATTTCCAAACTCATGCGGTCCAGATGCGCGCGTCGCGTGGTCAGCAGGCGCGCGATCAGCGCGTCGCTCAACCGCTCCATCAGGGCGCGGTACTGGGTGGCGACGATTTTCGGCGCAAAGAAGCGCGCCGAGGCGCTGCGCTGTTTCTGATGTGCCTCGCCTTCCTGATAGAGAACCGGCGCATGCCCGCCGGCCGCGAAGCGCTCCAGAAGCTCGGCGTTGAATCCGGCCTGGCGCACCAATCCGCTGCGCAAAATCTGGCGCGACAGGCCGAAACTTCCGATGACGATGGCCCCGGGCGCGGATCGGGGCGCGCCGGTCGATTTCCGCTCATCCCCGCCTTGGTGGTATGGGCAATCGGTGATTGCAGCGAGGACATGCGCGTCGGCCATGGCACACCAAGTTATGATCCATACTAGATCATAACTATCAGCCACCGGACCGCCGATCAAGCGCTATTTTGCGCGGGAATTTGCGATGCCTGATGCCCGTACCATGAAACCTGATGCCCGTATTACGAAAACCCGCGCCGCGCTGGCCGAGGCGGTGCTGGCTCTCGCCGGCGAGAAGGATTTCGCCGAACTGACGATCAGCGAGATCGCCCAGCGCGCCGACATCGGCTACGCCACCTTCTTCCGGCATTACCCGGACAAGGAAGCGCTGCTGGCCGATGTGGCCGATGCGCTGATGAACGAACTGATCGGCGTGATGATGCCGGCGCTGCTGGCGGAAGATACGCTGGAGGCGTCTATCGCGCTTTGCAGTTTCGTCGACAGCCGCCGCACCATCTGCCGCGCGCTGATTGCAGGCGGCGCGGAGGCCAATATCCGCCGCGAACTGATCCAGCGCGCCGCGATCCGCGCGCAGGCGATCGAACTTCCCGCTCCCGACAGCCTGCCAGCCGATCTCGTGACCCTGCACGCCGTCACCGCCACGATCGGGCTTCTTGCCTGGTGGCTCGATCACCCCGGCTTCGACGCGCGCGCGATGGGCGCCATCGTCAACAAGCTGGTGATGACTCCGGTCAGGAAGGCATCGCGGTAAAAGCGCTGCTGGGCGTTCTGACAGCAGCCGTCTTGAACCATTTCGTGAGCCGGACGCGGATCAGCCAGAAGATCATCACCAGCAGCGGCGCCAGCGCGGGCACATAAAGAATCGGCGAATGGTGCACGAAGGCCGCCACCCGCGGCTGTCCGAGGAAGAAGAAGCTGGCCGCGAAGAAGAATGCAAAACACATGCGCCAGAGATGTCGCGCGATGCGCGCCGCACCGGAAATCCCGCCCTGCAGGATCACTTTGAGATCGAGCAAGGCCGGGAAGGCCGCGAAAGAGGCGAAAGCATAGTAGCGCGCGGGAAATCCCTGCAGCCGCTCGACCGGATTGCCGGCGGCGATCAATCCGAAGGTCAGCATGGCTGCGGCCACGCCTGTGGCAACCAGCAGCGCGCCATATTCGAAGGGTCCCACGCCGCGT
>JBEKLK010000116.1:0-9619 GCA_050010235.1 Rhizomicrobium sp. | reverse complement strand
CTTGACCTGGAATCCGATGCTGCATGTTTCCGAGTTGATGCGAACGTATTGGTTCACGTCATATCAGTCGCCGGTAGGTAACCCGTTCTATATTGCGGAATGCGTGTTGGGTGTGTGTGCGCTTGGCTTCTCTTTGGAGCGATATGTTCGGTATCGGGTGCCGGCGTGAGCGTAGAATTTCGCGGCGTCGGCAAGCTCGTGCGAACCGGGGGAACGCCCCGCGTTCTATTTCGCGATCTCAACTTTCGCATCGAGCCGGGCGCGCGCGCCGTCATTTTCGGACTTCCGAAATCGGGAAAGAGCACGTTGCTTCGGATGATTTGCGGCGTGGAGCGCGCGGATTCCGGCTTCATCGAACGCACATCGAGTGTTTCGTGGCCGATGCCGCTTGCGAGTTATCTCACGAGATATTCGACCGTTTCCGCGAACATAAAGTTCTTGACGAGATTATATGGCTTCGACGGCGACGACATTGTGCGCGAAATTGGAGAGATCGGCCAGATTTCGGAATTCCTGAATTACAAGCTTTCCGACTGCCCAGCCTTCGTCCAACGCCAACTTGCCTTTGCATTGGGAATAGGACTCAGATTCGAGATTTGCCTGTTTGACGATCGCCTGGTGTCGGTCGGTCGGGAGTTCAAGGAGAAGGCGACGGAAATTGTTAAATCCCTGAGCCCTCAGCGCGCGTTTGTTCTCGCCACGAAACTGCCCAAGGAGGCGGCCGATATCTGCGACACCTTGTTCGTTCTGGAGAATGAGGAGATCAAGCATTTTCAGGATGTCGAACAAGGAATAGAGCATTTCCAGGCGATGCTGGCTCAAAAGACAAGCGAAGAGCAGCAAACTATGGGTGACGAGCCGGAGCCGATCGAGGAAGAAGCAGCGGACGATGTCGCCATTCTGGGCATCTAGGCCGAAATCGTTGATTAGTTGGCGATTTGTTTGATAACATCGGCGACGCAGATGGAGGTTGAAGTGGCACTATCGTCGAATCCTTCGACTCTGAGTTCGACATCGGCCGCCTCGGCCGGCGCTCTCGACGTCGCGCCGAAAAGACCCGATATGCCGCGGAGCGACGGGGTCGTTTCGACTTCTCCGGCGCCCGTTCTATTCGTGAAGCGGTTTGCGGGTATTCTGACGTTTTGGAACGTTGTGCCGATCATTGGCCTGATAGGCATCGTCTATCTCAACCTGTTTGCAGATCAGTTCTACGCATCGATAGCACTCGTCAATTTGCAGAATTCTTCGTCAATGAGCACGAGCCTCAGCTCCCTGGCCGGCAGCAGTCTGCTCGGAAGCACCGGCGGCTCGACGGAAAGTGGCGAAGTGATGGCATATATTGAATCGCCGGAGATGCTGAGAATTCTCGATAAGAAATTCCATCTGCGCGAGCTCTATTCGTCGCCCTCGCACAACATGTTCTGGCGTTTGGCGCCAGGCGCAAGCGATGAGGACTTTCTGGCTTTCTACCAACAGATGGTGGTTGTCTCGCAGGACCCCACCACACTTCTTATCACCATCCAGGTGTTGGATTGGGATTCGAATCGTGCCCAGGCCATCAACAAGGCCGTTTTGGCGGCGGCGACCAACTTCGTGACCATGCTGACCAAGACGATGCAGGATGCAACGATCAAATACGCAAAGGACCAACTGGTGTTCGCCTGGAATGCAGTTGAAACGGCGCAGGCCGTTGACCGCCCGGTCGCCGAGGCCGAGTTGTCATCCGCAGAGCAAGCGATGGCTTCGGCCCAGAGCATGGCCAGCCAGCAGGTCGTATTTCTGATTCCGGTTTCCAATGCGACGGCACCCAACGACACGGCTGAACCGGATGCGTACACAGATGAAGCAGGTATTTTGCTCGTGGCGTCGATCGTCTACATGATCGGGCATATCCTCCTGTCCAATGTCAGGGATCACCGGAAAATCTAAAATTGCCGTCGCCGGCCGCTTCACGCCAATAGCGCGCGGGCAGCCGACACGAAACGGGGATGGCGTTGGGAGGCCCGCACCCAAGCGGAATCGCCTGCTGCGTTGACTGGCGCTGCGGAAGGCTTGAAAGTTTCCAGTCGGAGCGGCCGTTTGCCCCGGCGGGATTCCAGGAGCGTTGGCAAGGTGGTCTTAGTCGGATGGAAGGGGATCCTCGGTCGCATCCCGCAGACCCCCACGGCTTTGCGCCAACGCGGGCGCGCGCTGTTGGCTGCCGGAGAAGTCTCCAAGGCAAATCAGATTGCCGATAGATTGGCGAGAATCGATCCCCGTCGCGGTGCGCATTTGCGGGGCGAGATATTGCTGCATCTGCACCCTCACCGCGACCATACGGAATATTGGGCCGACGCCGCCAAACGCTTTCCCGCCGACACGGATTTTATTCGCAAAACCGTTCATGCCGCCTTGAAGGCCGGCAAGGTTGCAATCGCCGAAATGGGCGTCCGTAACTTGATCGAGAGTCGCCGCACGCGATCGCCTGACAGCAATTTCGTGATCGGGCTGGTGAACATTTATTCCCGACAGAACGATCAGGCCAAAATCCGGCTCGTCATCAGACAGTTCATGCGCAGCCTGCGCCGAAGGCCCGACTACAGGATAGCGGCAGTCCGGCTCAGCCGGCTCATATTCGCCCATTTTCCCGCGGACCGTTCGGCCGCGAACCGCAACGCCGGTCGCGGATTTCACGAGCGATTTCTGACTATGCTTGATCGGTCGGCGGCAAAGCCGAAGCCCAAATCGATCTTGCGGCGCACCGTAGCCTTGGAAATGGCCCTGGCGGGATCGGCGCCGATGGCGCTGTTTGATACGGATATTTCACCGGCTCAGTGCCGCGAATTTGTTTCGTTGGTTCGCGACCGCCTGGCGAACGGCAAGAGTTTCTCATTCATTCGATTGGGCGACGGGGAGAGCAGCTGCCTGACTTATGAACCGCATCTCTCTACCTTGGCGCAACCGGACATGGCCGATCGAGAGCGGACTTGGTGGGGCGCGGAGCTCGGCGCGGACGACAGGGCCAGAATTTCGGCGCAAATCTCTTCTGCCATCTGGAACGCCGACTGTGTCGGCATCCCGACTGTTTCGCGCATTTTGCGGGACGTCAAACTTTCCGAGGACGACGACCTTGAGAGAGGTCGAACGGGCAGAGGGCTGCGGTCGGTCCTATATACGTTTGAGAACATCGAACGTCTCCGTCCCCGACATTCCGACTTGCGGCGTTTTGCTTCCTGCCATTTGCATCAGGATCTCGCGCGTTGGGACCTCTATCCGGACCTCATCGAGCGCGCCCGGGAAGTCGTCCTCATTTCCTGTCACCCTGGGCTGGCGGATATCGTGAAACAACGGTTTGGAGCACGTATCGCCGGCAACATCATTGTGCCTCCGCGCCATGCATCCATTCCCCTGCTTCGCGATCCCCCTTCAACATCCCGTTCCCTGCCGGATGTCATCGGAGAGATAGCGGAAAGTCTCGGAGAACTCCCGCGCAACCGGTTGGTCCTCGTGGGCGCCGGCTATCTCGGTAAATGGCTGGTCGATCTGGCAAAGGTCCGGGGAGGCGTTGCGCTCGACCTGGGAAGTATTTTCGATCACTGGGTCGGCATTAATACGAGAAGTTATCTGGATTTGGCTCCGAAATGACGAAATCGCCCGTGCGTTTTTTCACCCCGTCATGTTAAACAGGGACATCCGAGACATGCGCGGCGGCCGATACGACCTCTGATTTCGGGGCTGTCGGCCATGGTCGCTGGAGCGTTGAGTTCGATGCTGATTCAGTTGCCTCAATTTTTCGAGGACTCGAATGAAGGGTTCGTGACACTCGATTTGTCCTTTCTGGAGCGTGTCGGGAGCGCGAATTTGGTTGCAGGCACGCCGACTACGCTGGAATTCGAAACTGACATCGGCAAGGCGGGATATATCGTCGAGCAGGGAAATAACACGGCCTTCCAGTGGGGGCCGGGGCGATCCGGTCTCAAACTTGCACGCGAACGGCAATTGGCGATTGAATTGTCCGCTCAAATCGTCCGCGGCAACCCGAACCTCACGCTCTACATCATTCAGTATAATTCCGAGGGAGCTCGTCTGCGACAAGCGACATTGCGTCATGCGCGAGACCGATTTCACGGCTCGTTGACGCTCATGCGTGATGTCGCATCCTACATGCTTGCAGTTCGATTGGCTGGCCGTGGCGTGTTGGAGTTCGGCGAATTTCGCACGCGACTGGACTCCGCCGATCCCCGTTCCTCCGGCGTCCTGTCCGTGGCGATTGCGGGATCGGAACCCGACATTCGATTAAAAAGGGCAAATCTTGTCACGCGGATCGCCAACAGGGTTGGCAAGCTCGAACGACGTCATTTCGAAAGCGGAGTCGACTTGACGCGACGCAGCATAAAACGCCTGTCGTCGAGGGTTGCCGCGTTGGCGAAGATTCCGCGACGAGGCAAAAGCCGGGCCGATCAAAGAGACACAAATGACGGTTCGTTTGCAGCAGTGAAGTACCGCTCCCAACTCCGGTTGCGTAAACTCAATGACGATTTGGGACCGCTCGGAAAGTCAAATACGGCAGCTTGGCTGGAAGAAGCGCTGAGCTTCTCAGTCAGTATGGAATGCTACGAGACCGCCGAAAGGCTCGCGCAATATGCGCTGGCAACCTGGCCGCAAATCGATGCGTCCCGCCAAAAAACCATGCTCGTGCCCCTCGTCGAAGCTTTTAACGCCGTCGGGGCGATGGAGTTGGCGCGCGACATTCTGGAGGCGAATTCTCATGCGCTGTCATCGGACGACAGGCTGGTCACTTTCGCCCGAACGCTCAACGGCGCGCCCGGGCGAAGTCCCGAGGAATTCGTGCTTCCATCCGGAAAGCTGGATGCCTTTTCGTTGTCGCGCACGAAAACCGGCGAGTTCGATTCAATAAGGACGCTTTACAAGGCCAGAAAACGTCTGTTTACCCTCGAACCGCAAAATCAGCTCTTGCTGTGCAATGCGGAATTGGGGAGATCGGCGGCGTTATTTTGCAAATATCTGAACAGATTTCTCCGGCGATACGATGTCGGCCACGCTACGGCCGTGACCTTCGGGGACAATCTTTTGGAAAATATCCAATTCCATCGCGGTTCGGCAATCTCTGGCGGACCGCGCGTGTCGATCATCATGTCGGCTTACGACGCGGAAAAAACGGTCGGATACGCCATCCGTTCCATCTTGCAGCAGGAATATCGAAATATCGAAGTCCTGATCTGCGACGACGGCAGCACGGACGGCACAATGGCCGCGATCATGCGGGAAGCGGGAGGCGACGACCGGGTGCGCATCTTCGCATCGCAATGCAATCAGGGCACTTATAACGTCCGCAACGCGCTCTTGGCGCTCGCACGGGGCGACCATGTCACCTTTCACGACGCGGATGATTTCGCATTGCCGTCTCGTATCAGGTTGCAGGTCTCGAGCCTTTTGGCTCAGAAAGTACGTGCCGTGGTTGCGCGCTGGGTTCGAGTTCGGCCGTCGGGCGAGTTCGTATTCTTCAAAGACCAGTCCGCATTGCGAAATGCGCTCGTCTCGATCATGGCACCAAGGGAGACATTTGTGCGCTACGGACCATATCGATCCGTGCGGTTTGGAGGAGATACGGAGTTGAAAGAGCGAATCCGGAAAACCGAGGGCGACAGATCGATTCACCAAATGAAGCACCCCCTGCTTTTGGGTCTTTGGTCGGAGGGTTCGCTTACCCGGATCGACGGCAGCGAAGGATTGGAGGACGGCTATCGTGGACCCGCGCGACGGCGGCTTGCTGAACTTACTGCGCGGCAAAGACTTCTAGGTTCGCATATTGTCCCTGAGCCGGAAGTCGTCGCGGCGATCGCCGAAACCGGGAACATCCTCAAACCGAGCCCCGTCACCATCGTTGAGCGGAACTAGCAAGTGATTGTCGCCTGGCTCGTCGCACCCGAAGGTCATGTGTCCGCGCTCACGGACGTCGTCGCGAGCGTCGGCGAAAATGTCGATTGCATCAATCTGGTCTGGAAGAAGGGAAGATCGCGTGAACCTTGGATGGATCGGACCAAAAATCTCGAGGTGATGCCGAGCGGCAATCTTGATCTATCGCGATTGAACCGGGGAGATTATTGTATTCTTCTGAAGGAAGGGTTGGTTTACCCTGCTGGATTTATCCGCAGAATGATCGCAGCGTATGACGATGTCGCCATCGAGCGAAAGATCGTCGGCGTGGAGGGCATCATTTATTCCGACTTCTTCGACGGACTGCCGACGTCGCAACTCGTCTACAAATCCGATGAGGCGCTCGGGCCAACCCAACTGGTCAATCAGCTTGGATTGGAAGGAATCGTCTTCCGCCCCGGGGACATCGATGGATTTCCGGCGATCGACCTGTTGGCCGCCCATGCCGCTTTGAACCTCGCAATGCAATGCTTCAGGAGAGGTATCCCGCAAATCTGCGCAGCGCGCGGACGCAACTGGATCAAGTATCACAAGATCAGCTTGAGCCGCTCTGACATTCCGAACAGTGATGGCTACGCACGAGACGTGCAGGAGATCGCCGGCTTCGGGCGGCTGCCGGTTCGCTATCTAGACAACGGCGGACGCATTCCAACGCTTACCCCTTGCATAGGCGGGCGCCCAATTGCCAACGAAGAATTCAGAGACGTCGTTCCCAGTGTCAACTCCCTGGTGCGAATGGGCCTGGTTGCGCCTCACTGGTTTGTCGATTTCCTCGGAAGCCCCCACGAATTTGCCGTTTCGGTTTCACAATTGGAGAAGGGGCGCGGCTTGCGCATCGCGGTCGACCGCGCGGCGCGAGGGCTGCGATTGCTGACGCCGCTTGACCCGGCAGATATTGGGTCCCGCTCGTTTCGGGCTGAAATCGTGCTGCGCGGATCCGGCCGGGAAGACATGTATCCTCTGATCGATGGTGCATATCTGGTGGCAATGAACGCCTCCAACAAACCGGAGGTTATTTCCCGGATATTTGGATCTATAGCCAACGAAAATTCCTATAAGACCTATTCGACCGAGATAAAGACGCCAAGAATCGATCCGCAGCTCGATGTATTCTTCTGCATCCAGTTGAGCAGAGAATGCAGGGTGCTCGATCTTTCGTCCGCATCGTTGTTCGAATCGACCGAACCTCATCGGCCGCATGTGGTCCGGGCGCCGCATCGATCCGGCGCGGAGCCGGGAGCCTCCGCGCCTCCCCGGGCGCCGAGGACCCCGCAGGCAGGAAAGAGCGCTCCCGCGATGAAATTGCTCAATCCCAAATCGGCAGTCATCGATCGATCCGAGGGCAAGCCCCGAATGGCGGTCGTTTGCTGGAGCCTGGGGCACAATGCCCTGGGGCGGGCACATAATATCGGTGAGGTGGCGTCGCAGACGTTCGATGTCGAGCTGTTGGGTACGTTGATTCCGCGCCATGGTGCGGAATTATGGGCTCCGATGCGCGATGTCGCGATGCCTATCCGCGGATTCATCGCGAATGACATGGAATCGTATCTTTCCGCGCTGCGCGCGCTTTCGAGCACCGATACCTATGATGTCGTCTATGTCAGCAAGCCGCGATTGCCGAGCTTGTTGCTCGGAATGGTTCTGAGCGCTCGGAATAAGTGCCCCCTTGTGCTGGATATCGATGACCTGGAACTCGCGTTCCTCCAGAACCAGGCGCCCCTGACGTTCGACCGGCTGACGGATGAAATCCAGAGCGGCACACCCGAAATCGAAAAGCCGGCCAGCGAGATCTGGACGCGTTATTGCGACACGCTCGTGCGCGAAGCCGACGCGATAACCGTGTCAAACGAGACATTGAGGGATCGGTTCGGCGGCGTCGTTTTTCGCCATGCCCGCGACGAAACCAAGTTCATTCCCGATGAGAACGTTCGCAAAGACGTTCGTCATTCGTTGGGGATTCGCGAACGCGAGAAAGTTCTTCTTTTCCTGGGAACTCCGCGCGGCCACAAGGGCCTTGGGCGCATCGCGGACGCAATCGTCCGACGAGCCGACCCCGATTTGACGATGTGCGTGATGGGTTTCGACGACCCCGCCGGCCCACTGGCTGCGCTCGCCGAACGATATCCGGCGTTTATTCGGGTGTTCGGCATGCAGCCTTACGCGCAATTGCCGGACCTGATCCAATGTGCCGACGCTGTTTGCCTGCTTCAAGACGCATCGTCGGCGGTGTCCGCATTTCAGAGCCCGGCCAAAATGGGCGAGGCGCTGGCCATGGGCCTGCCGGTTTTGGCGAGCCGCGTTGCGCCCTTCGGCGAATTGGTTTCTTCGGGCATTGTGATCCCGGTCGATACGGAAGCCGAGTTGCAGTCCGCATTAGATGGCATTCGCGACGGCCGGCTCAATCTTGCCGCCGACCGCCTGAAGCGGATGGCATATTTCAAGTCGGAATTGACCTTCGCGAGCAATGCCAACCGGCTTCGGGAGGCATTGAGCGCGGCATCGGCGAATTTCCCGACGACATCGATAGCCCGAATGACGGTTCTTCAAGAATTGACCGAGGCCCTTCGGGATCGGTTCGGGATAGACGTCCTGGAAGTCCGCGACGGCGGAAATGTTCGATTGCGTTCGGAGGAAGCCGTTTAAGGTCGTGGCTTCGAGCTTTCGTTCGATAGGGCCGGTCAAACGGGTTGATGGATTGAGGCCGATGGGAGACCTCGCTTGCGCGTGCTGATATTCGGCAAATCGGGTCAAGTCAGCCTGGAACTGTCGCGGCTGACATGGCCCGCGCATATGGAAATCGTCCAGCTCGGACGTGACGCCTGCGATTTCTGGCGCCCGTCGACGATTGCCGCGGTATTGGAACCTCTCGCACCCGATATTGTGATCAATGCTGCGGCGTATACGGCGGTCGACAAAGCCGAGTCCGAGCCCGAACTTGCGATGGCCGTCAATGGCGAAGCGCCGACGGAGATTGCGCGGGCCTGCAATCGTATCGGGGCCGCGTGCATTCACATTTCCACCGACTATGTCTTCGACGGACGTAAGCCCGGACCCTATGTGGAGGGGGATGAGGTTAGTCCCATCTCAACTTATGGTCGGACGAAGGAAGCCGGCGAGGCAGGGATTCGAAGCGAACTGGCGCGTCATTTGATCGTCAGAACGTCCTGGGTTTTTGCCGGTCACGGCGCCAATTTTGTAAGAACGATGCTGCGGCTCGGCGCAGAGCGGCCGGAATTGCGCGTGGTGGCCGACCAGCACGGAGCCCCAACATCGGCGCGCGACATCGCAATTGCGCTGCGCGATCTCGCGGTTGGACGCACACAGGGCCGCGGCATGTGGGGCACATTCCATTTCTCGAGCGCCGAGCCCACCACATGGTATGGGTTCGCACGGGCCATCATCGATGGAGCAGGGTTTGTTCCCGCACCGAAACTGTTTCCGATTACGACGGCGGAATATCCGACCCCCGCCGTTCGGCCTGCAAATTCCATTCTCGATTGCGGTCGAATTCACCGTGAATTCGGAATATCACAACCGTCGTGGCGAATTGCACTTTCGGACGTGTTGACCGAAGTTAAGATAGGATAATCGGCGGCAGCACCCGAATTCTGCCTGACTTGGCCCGCCGGGCGAGGTAAAGGTTAACACCCTCAGGCGGGACTGAACTCAAGAGCAAGTTCAT
>JBEKLK010000115.1:0-18605 GCA_050010235.1 Rhizomicrobium sp. | reverse complement strand
ATGGCGTCTTTATGAATGGCGCAAGAAGCGCTTCAGCCCTGAAGTATCCCGGGACTATCCGCAACCCGTCTGGCTGGGCGAGGAGGATATCGAGGGGAAAACGTTGTTCGTCTACGCCGAACAGGGACTGGGCGATACCATACAGTTCTGCAGATATGCGCAACTCGCCGAAGTGAAAGGCGCGAACGTGATCTTTGCCGTGCAGGATGAACTGATCCCGCTGCTCGGGAAGCTCACCGACGGAATCACGATCATGGGGTGGAAAGCGCCGCCGCCGCCATTTGACCTACAAACGTCGCTTCTCAGCATGCCTCTGGCGTTCGGGACTGACGAGAACAACATTCCCGCCACGGTTCCCTATCTGCAACCGGGCCCCGACCTGGTCGCGAAATGGAGAAAGTTCCTCGGGAATGACGGGTACAGAGTCGGCATTTGCTGGCAGGGAAAAAAAGATACGCCCATCGATAAGGGCCGCTCTTTTCCACTGCGTTGCCTGGAAGGACTCTCGAAAATTCCGAATCTCCGCCTGATCAGCCTGCAAAAAAACGACGGGGTCGAACAACTGCGCGGTTTGCCGCCCGGCATGAAAGTGGAAACGCTCGGAGAGAATTTCGACGCCGGTCCTGGCGCTTTCGTCGACACGGCGGCGGTAATGGAGAGTTTGGACCTCGTCGTCACGACGGATACTGCGATCGCCCATCTCGCCGGTGCGCTGGCGCGGCCGGTATGGGTGGCGTTGAAGCATGTCCCGGAATGGCGCTGGCTTCTCGGGCGTGCCGACAGCCCATGGTACCCGACGATGAAGCTGTTCCAGCAACCCACCGATGACGATTGGCGCAGCGTTTTCGCTGCAATGGAGACGGAGCTCGCGAAACTCGCCTGATCCGCACAATTCTGAAATATCGGCTTGCGACGGATCGTCGGCCGCGATGGTCTTGCGGCGTGCCCCCAGCCTTCACGGTGCATTTCGACGTCGCCTCTGCATCGTGCGGTCATCTCGGAACCGGCGCAATCCCGAACGTGCCGTCGACGACCTCCACGAAATTGCGCTCTTCCCGCAGGATCAGTCGTTTGCTTTGTGCCATTTCGAAGTTCTCACGTGCCTCGGGGTCGCTGCGCAAACGCGCGCGATAGGCTTCATAGGCCGCAAGGCTCTCGAAGGCGATCAGGCCCCAGGCGATGTCGTTCGTTCCTTCATGGGGCAGGAAATAGCCGACGAGATGGCCCCCGCAACGCGGAATGATGCGGCCCCAATTTTCGGCGTATTTCCGAAAACTCTCCCGCTGGAACGGATCGATCTGATAGCGAATAATGCAAGTTATTGTCATCGTGATCTCCTATCCGCCGACCCTATCATCTGCCGGACATCGTCACTTCGGCGACGGTCGAACAATGAATGCCGTTGGCGGTTGCGATTGGCCGGCCCGGGCGGCTTCGTCTAGGGTGACCATCCAGAATGCGGCCGGGAAAACAGTCATGCCTCTTTCGCAACTCGATCACGTGACGATCCTCTGCAGCGATCTCGCGCGGTCCCGCGCGTTCTATGCGGAGGCCCTGGGCCTCGTCGACGGGGATCGCCCGCCGTTCAATTTTCCTGGCGCATGGCTGTGGCTGGAGGGCCGCGCCGTCGTGCATCTGATCGGTGGGCGCAATCCGGGCACAATGGGAACGGGAAGCTTCGATCATGTGGCCTTCGCCGCATCCGACCTGGAAGGCACGCGGGCGAGATTGACGAAGGCCGGCATTCCGTTTCGCGAAGCAGCCGTACCGGGGCGGCCGTTGCATCAGATTTTCGTCAGCGATCCCGACGGCGTGACGATCGAATTGAATGTCAACCTGGCAACCTAATCCCCGATCAGTTCGAAGAATTTCTTGAGATCGATATTGCCGCCTGAGACGATGGCGACGATGGGGCCTTTGCCGGCCTTGCCCGTCAGTGCGGCTGCGAGCGGCAACGCGCCGGCGCCTTCGGAAATGATCCGCGCTTTCTCCCCCATCAACCGCATCGCCGCCTTCGTCTGTTCCAGGGTGACGACGATATAGCCGTCCATCACAGGTTTCATGCGCTCCCACATTCGCGGGAACACACTTTGGCCGCCGGCGCCATCGACAAAGCTGGACTTCCATTCCGTGAAAACCTGCGGCGACCCCATCTTGAACGACAGCGCCGCCGGCGCGGCCGTCTCGGGTTCGGCGCCGTACATTTTGACTTCGGGCTTCAGGGCCTTGATGGCGCTCGCCACGCCCACAACGAGCCCGCCGCCGCCTATGCCGCCGATGACGGCGGCGACGTCGGGCGCGTCTTCCAGAATCTCCAGGCCCATGGTTCCGTGACCCGCGATGAAATTGTGATCGTCGAACGGATGCACGAACGTGCCTTCGACGCCCGGATACGTGCGCTCTTCCAGCGCCTTCCACGCAACGTCATAGGGAACGGTAATCAATCTGGCGCCGAGCGCGCGCATGCGGTCGAGCTTCGATTGCGGCGCCGTTTCGATGGCCACGACAATGCACGGCACACCCGCCTGCCGTGCCGCATAGGCGACGCCCTGTCCGGCATTGCCCGCGCTGATCGTCCACACGCCGCGCGCGCGATCCGACTCCGGAAGCATGGCGACCGCATTGGCCGCACCGCGCAGCTTATAGGCGTTGATCGGCTGCAGATTCTCCAGTTTGAGGCGAATGTCGGGAAAGTCGGGGCCGAGCTGCAGACGGATGAGCGGCGTGCGCACAATCGTGCCGGCAATACGCGCACGGGCCTCGCGAATTTCGGCCAGCGTGATCGGGCGGATTGTATCAGGCATCGCAGGCATTGTGTGTTCTCCGTGACCGCAGCCACCCGAGGCGCAAAACGTACTAACCTTCATACCTTGCAATCACTTCCTTCGCCAATGCGCTTTCCGGCAATGCCTTGCCACCCGCGACGCGAAGTTCTTTCACTTTGCCGTCCTTGCCGCGCACCCGTCGCACGGGCTCGCCATAGGAGTGGAAGCTGCCGGCTTGCGCGATCCGCGCTTCGTCGCGTCCCGTGATCGCAAGCTCCGGAACTTTGAGGAACGGATTGGGCCAATCGGGATTGGCCAGCAGCACCTTGTCGCCCATTGCAACGAGATCGGTCGCGGCCCAGACGGTCCACCAGCGGCCGGACCAGTCTTTGGTCGCACGTGTGGGCGCGCCTTCGGCTTTGAAGCGCTTCAGGATCTGCAGCGCGCCGTCGAGCCAGAAATGCGATTGCCCGTCCACGGCATTGGTGAGCACGGATATCGCGATATCCTCCGACGGCACGACCACGCTGCGCGTGATGTAACCCTGGAATCCGCCGCTGTGCCCGAACCACGACCAGCCGTCGAGCGTGCCGCTGATCGTGCCCATTCCATAGGAGAGCGGCAAAGCCGAATACGCGTCCTGCCATTGCGGACGCGACATCTCGCGCCGGCTCGCGACCGAAAGCAGGCTTGTCTTCGCATGGGGCGAAAGCTGGGCGAAGAATTTCGCAAGATCGGCGGCGGTGCTGACGAAGCCGGTCGCCGCGGCAAGCGCGTGGGTGGGCTGGTCGCCCGGAAACACCAGCCTGCGCCCAAGCAGAGCCTTGCTGCCGTGACCGCGCGCGAGTTTCGCTTTGGTAGGCAACGGCACATCCGGCGTGGTCTCCGCGAGCCCCGCGGGACCCACGATCTCGCGCGCGATCCAGGCGACAAAAGGCTCGTGGGTGATCGCTTCGATGACGAGACCCGCCAGGGCGAATCCGTGGTTGGAATATTTGAGGCGCGTGTTGGCATCGATCGCCGGCGGTAGCTTGAGGTCCTTGCGCAGACGCGCCTCGTTCGAGAACGGCGCGCGATCCACCCAATAGGCGCTGTCGGTTCCGTCGCGGAAGATACCCGCCGTATGCGACAGCAATTGCGCGATGGTGGCGGATGCGATGGCGGGATGCAGACCTTCGACATATTGTCCCGCCGCATCGTCCAGCTTCAGCCGGCGCTGCTCGTGCAGTTTCATGATGCCCGCGGCCGTGAACGATTTGGAGTGCGAGGCGACGCGAAAGCGATGGCGCGGTGTCAGCGCCTCGCCTTTGCCGAGATCGGCGTGGCCGAACGCGGCTTCGAGCACGACCTTGCCCTGACAGACGATGGCGATCGCGCAGCCGGGCTGTTCGATGATCCGCATCTGATGGCCGAGCCACTGCGGAATATAGGCAAGCGCCGGCGCGAGCCATGGGGGCTGTCTGGACATCGTCGCAATCCTGCTATCGGAGCTGCCTGCAACGTCGCCTGGAGATTGAGGCAGGTTGGAACCGATTTACCTACGAAAATCAATCAGAAGCATTTCTCCGGATCGTCAACGGCGCCGGATTTCGGCGCGCCGCCCGCATAGCCGAACACGATCGCGTGCATCACATAGCCGTTCTTGATGTAGCCGCAATGTGCGTAGGTGGGAAGCTCGGCATAACCGAGATAGGTATCGGCGTTCGACACGACGAAATTGATCACGCGGCCTCGATCCGTCCGCGGAACCAGCCGGAACGACAAGATGTCGTTGGGATCGACGAACGCCACGACCGTCAGCGCGGCTGCACTCTCGCCCGGTTTGCGTTTTTCCATCGCGCTCGCGACGAATTCGTCGAGCGGAACGTTCGGCGCACCGGCAAAATTGAGCAGTGGAAGCTGGTTCGCAAGCATGTAGAAATTCGTGAGCGAACCCATTGCGAGCGATATGTTGGCGCTGTTGGCCCGCGCCCGCCCCATCGCTTCATTCGCGGTTGCCACATTCGCACTATAAATATTCATCGGGGGATTCGACTTGCCCGGAACGGGAACCTTGGGTGCGCGGACGATCGCCCGGAGCTTGGGCGCATTCGCCAACAGACGGGCGACGGCGACTTTTCGTGCGGCGACATAGTCGAGCCGCAGGCTGCGGAAGGCGTCGAACAGGACCGTGCTGCCGAGGCTTTCGGAGATCAGCGCCGTGAAGCGCGTGCCTGACGCGCCGGCGCAACCCGTGGCGGGATCGAATGTGCCGTCGAGCAACTCGCACACGGCGAGCTGCGCATCGCTGCGGATGCGGTCGCCGTTGTGACCCAGATACACCACCACATCGACGAAGCAATCCTTGACCAGGCCCTGCTTGAGACTCTTATTGAGCGTCGCGCGGTCGTATTTGTAGGGGTTGCCCTTGCCCGTCTCGATATCGCCGATCACGCGCTCCTTGAAGGGCCTGGTGAGCGGCGACCAGTCGAAGAACCAGAGCTCCATCGTGCGCGATGCACCTGCGACGCGCGCCGGAACGTTGAGCGTTTCCTTGATCAATTGCGCGCCGCCGGGAGACAGCGAGGTGATCGTCGGCGCGCCGGCCTGGCTAGCTCCGGGATAAGCGGCAAGAAGATCGCGCGTGCGCACCTGCCACCAGGTGTAGGGACTCCCGGGCTGCGTGCCGTCCGACGGCGTGCACATACCGTGCGTCCACAGCACGCGCGGCGGAAGAGTTGTGTCGCCGGCGGGCGCGCCCATCTGCGCCAGATCGTCGAGACCTGCGAAACCTTGAGAGGGTGTTTCGCCGCTGGCGCCGCTCGCGGTCGAGAAATTCTCGTCGAAAACGGCCGGGGGATCGTAGGGCTGCGAACACGCAGCAAGCGCGAGCGCCGCGGCCGCTGCCAGGACAAATCTGCGCATGAAGTTCCCCACGTCTCGCACTCGGACAATAATCCATATGCCGGCCAAATACGAAGGGCTGGGCGAAAATCTTCTCCCAAAGGGTTACTGCCCGCGCAACGGGGGACCGATCACCCAGGGGGCGGTAGACATTCCGGACCTTCTGGAACTAAATCCCGGGATGCACGCCGCGCGCGCCGTCCCCGATACGTGCCTCGAAGCAGACTTTCCATAGGTCTAGCCATGACGAATTTTTCACGCCCCGCTGCTCGTTTTCTTGTAATCGCCGCCGCGCTCGGCGCATTCGCGTTTCTCTCCCCGCTCAAGGCTGCCGATAAGGACGACGACACGGCCTCCATCCAGGTGCTGCCGACCGGCCAGCGGATCACGCCCGCGGCCGCAACGGGCGCACTGTTCCAGGATCTCGATCCCGAGCTCGCCGCCTATCCCTCGTTTCGCGCCGGCATGGCCGTCACCACTGTCGCAAGCCATGACGGCAAGACGCTGCTCATCCTGACCAGCGGTTTCAATACGCTGTCCGACAAGGCGGGCAAGCGCGATGCGGCGGCATCGAACGAATATGTGTTCGTGTTCGACATTTCGGCGCACGCACCGCGCAAGCTGCAGGTCGTGCCCGTTGCCAATACCGATGGCGGGCTCGCCTTTGCGCCCGACGACCGGCATTTCTACGTCTCGGGCGGCGTCGACGACAATTTGCACATTTTCGCGAAGCCGCATGACCGCTGGGAAGAGGACGGTGCGCCCATACCGCTCGGCCACAAGGACGGACTTGGCATCATCATGAAGCCGAGCGCGGCCGGTCTCGACGTGTCCGCCGACGGGCGGAAAATCGTGATCGCCGATCGCCACAACGATGCGATCACCATCGTCGATCCCGCAACCCGGAAAGTGACGGGCGAGCTTGATCTCAGACCGGGGAAGAACGATCCGGCGGAACATGGCGTGGCGGGCGGCGAATATCCCGATTGGGTCAGCATCAAAGGCAACGACACGGCCTTCGTCTCCAGCCAGCGCGACCGCGAAGTGGTGCAGGTCGATATCTCCGGCGCGCCGCGCATCGCGGCGCGCGTGCCGATTGAGGGCGTGCCCAACCGCATGGTGCTGAACGCGGATCAAAGCCTGCTTTATGTGGCGGCGGACGACAGCGATCTGGTGTCCGTGATCGACACCAAAACCGGGACGCTGCGCGAGACCATTCCCGTGGCGGCTCCGCCCGGCACCTTTGCCAACGCCCAGCGATTCAAAGGCGCGGCGCCGAACGGTCTCGCGATTTCGCCGGACGGCGGCACGCTCTATGTGACCGAAGGCGGCGACAATGCATTGGCGATCGTGCGGCTTGGCGGCACGGCTCCCCATTATGTGGCGGGCCTTGTGCCCACGGGCTGGTACCCCAATTCCGTGAGCGCGGTCGGCGACGTGATCTATGTCGTCAACGGGCGCAGCGATCCCGGCCCCAACCCGCAAGGTTGCTATCATCCCAATCCCGACAAGCAAAAAACGCAAGCATGCAATGCGCGCAACCGCTACATATTGCAGCTTTCCAAAGCAGGATTTCTCTCGTTTCCCGCGCCGAGCGCGCAGGATCTGGGCACGCTCACCGATGCCGTCGCCGCCAACAACGGCTTCGCCTTGAAGCGCGATGCGGCAGACGAAAAGTTGATGGGCGCGCTCCAGCAACGCATCAAGCACGTGATCTACATCGTCAAGGAGAACCGCACCTACGACCAGGTTCTGGGCGATCTCGACCGCGGCAATGGCGACCCCAGCCTTGCGATGTTCGGCAAATCCGTGACGCCCAACGAACATGCGTTGGCGCGCGGCTTCGTGACGCTCGACAATTTCATGGATGCGGGCGAAGTGAGCGGCGAAGGCTGGCCCTGGAGCACGGACGCGCGCGAAACCGATGTGGGCGTCAAGGCAATCCCCATGAACTATGCCGATCGCGGCCAGAGCTACGACGTCGAAGGCACCAATCGCAATATCAATGTCGCGCTGCCGACTACTGCAGAACGGCGCGCGGCCGATCCGATTTCGCCGGACGATCCCGATCTCCTGCCGGGCACGGGTGATGTCGCAGCACCCGACTCGACCTCCGGCGAGGTGGGCCAGGGCCATCTGTGGGATGCCGCTCTGGCCGCAGGCCTCACGGTCCGAAACTACGGCTATTATTGCGACGGCGCGCGCTACGAATTGGAGCACCCCAATTACATTCCGCTCGATCGCGATCCGTTCAGATCGAAAACGGTGATGGCTTACGCCTCGGACCCGGCGCTGAAGGGTCTCACCGATCCCTATTTCCGCAGCTTCGACGTCAAATATCCGGACTTCTATCGCGAGCGGGAATGGGCGCGTGAATTCGGGCTCGCCGTCGCGCACAAGAACCTGCCGGCCCTGTCGCTGGTGCGCTTCATGGAGGACCACACGGGCGACTTCGCCCATGCGATTGACGGCGTGAACACACCCGAGGCGCAAGTGGCCGACAACGACTACGCGGTGGGCATGCTGGTCGAAGCGGTATCGAAGAGTCCTTACAGGGATTCGACGCTCATCGTTGTCATCGAGGATGACGCCCAGGACGGGCCCGACCACGTCGATGCCCATCGCAGCATCGCGTTCATTGCCGGACCATATATCAAGCGTGGCGCGGTGATCTCAACGCGCTATTCGACCGTCAACATCCTGCGCACGATCGAAGATGTGCTCGGGATCGAACCGTTGAACCTCAACGACGCCTATCAGCGGCCGATGTCCGACATCTTCGATCTCAAGGCGAAGAACTGGAGCTTTACCGCCGTGCCGTCGCCCGCATTGCTCGCGACGAAACTCCCAATCCTGCGCCGGAAGGCCGACGCAGACGCGCCGCGATTCGCATTCGCGCACGATGCGCGGTACTGGGCCGCGCATACGCGCGGCTACGACTGGTCGCAGGAGGACAAGATCGACGCCGCAAAATATAACCGCGTGCTGTGGGCCGGCCTTAACGGTGTGAAATCCTATCCTGCCGCGCGCGAGGGAAAAAATCTGCGGAGCTTGCGGCCGAAAGAGGATTGACGACGCGACCTACGCCACCAATTCGTCCTTTGCGGGTGCGGCCGCGGACGGCGACTTTCGCGTTGCGATCGAAACGATCTGCTCGACGGCCTCGCGCAGGCTGGTGACGACGACGTCGCATTCGGTGGCCTCGATCGCGTCGAGATAACGCGAATCGTCATGTGTAAAGCCCCAGAACCCCAGCATGGGCTGCATCGACGAAAACCGCTTGCGCAACCGACGCACGAGGTAGCGGGCATTGGTGTAATTGGCGGGCTCGAGATAGGACACGCAGACGATCTTGAAGCCCGAATCCTCAAGATGATGAATGTTCGTCGGCATCGCATCGGCATTGGAAATCACGCGTCCGCCGAGCCCCTGGCGGCGCAGCAGATCGACCAGCAGGAGGCCTGCCCATTCGTCGAAATCGCTGTGGCCCGCCACGCAGAGTACCGGTTCGTTGCGCCAATCCTCGCCGATGTCCAGCAACGCGACGTCGGCTGCGATTAGATGCGCGCCGTGCTCCGACAGATTGTGCAACAGGCCCTGCAGCGTTTCGCGCACCCGGTGGCGGCGCTCGGAGTCGAGCGCGCCGCGCTGGATGTCGTGCTGCGCGAGCGTGAGGGCCTTCAGAACGACTTCGTCGTAGTAAGCCGCGATCGGCTTTTCCTTCAGATAAAGTTCCGCGTGGTTCGCCGCCTCATCGGGATCGCCCTGCAGCAATCGCAAATAAAGACTTTCCTCATGGCCGAGCGCCGGCTTGTCGCCCAGCAGCACATCGAGAAACCGCAAATGCTCGACGTGGCGGCCGACGACCACCAGGCACATCGTGAGCGGTGTCGAAAGCAGAAGCCCCAGGGGACCCCACACCCACGTCCAGAATGTTGCGGCGACGAGAATTCCCCCAACCCGGATCGACGGCGACCGCGAGCGCGACAGGAAGGATCGCGGCCAGCGGCACGCCGATATAGGGCACGAAACGGAACATCGTCGCGATCAGTCCCCACAGACCGGCATTGGGAATCCCGATCAGCCAAAGCCCCGTGCCGATGACGATGCCGAAGCATGTGTTGATGGCGGTCTGCAGCAGCAGATAACGGCTCAACCGGTTGGCCGCGTCGTCCAACGCGATGGTGGTGCGCCTCAGATCGTGCGCGCCTGCGAGGCGAATGAACCGGTCGCGCAGATCTTCCTTCTGCAGCAGAATGAAAATGACGAAGATGATGACGATGGTCGCCGTCGCGAGCGGCGCGAGCAACGGTCCGGCAATTGCCTGAATGATATGCAGCGGGCCGCCGTCGTCCTGCTTGATCTGGACCAGCGTGGGTTTTTCGGCGGCCTGCGAAGCCGTGTTCGCAGTTTCAACGGCGCCGGTGAATTCGTTGTCGAGTTTGTCCAGCATGGCGGAGGCGCGCGCGATCAGGCCGTTGCCCTGGGCTGCGCCGCGCAGGGAGTCGATCTTGTGGGACAGATTTGTCTGATAGCGCGGCAGGTCGCCGGCCAGATGCGCAAATTCGCTTCCGATATAGGCGCCCAGTGCACCGATGATCATGAACGCGAACAGCACGGTCAGAAGGACGGACGGGATATGTCCCAGATGCAGGCTGCGCAGACGCTCGGCGACGGGCGCCAACGCAAACGCCAGCAGCACGGCCAGTGCGGCCGGCATCAGGATCGGCTGGCCAAGATAGATGGCGGCCACGATGATTGCCGCAAGCCCCGCGCCGTAGAATGCGCTCTGCAGCTCCAGCCGCGAGGGCGACTCCGAGCTATGCGGCGCAGAATGATGAACCTTGTGTTCCATAGCTGTTCCGAATGTCAGCAACCCACGCCCCGGCGCGATCCGTCCGATCGACGTCTTAACCCACCGGATCGAGATCGGCGGGGCCGATGGCGTGAACCGTACCACAAAATTCACAACGGGCACGGATGACGCCATCGGGATCGGCAAGCCCCTCGCGCTGGGCCGGCGAATAGGACTTGAGCACGGAAGCTATCCGTGCAGGCTCGCAACCACAGCGGAAGACGAGCTTCTCCACGGGCTGCACGCGCACATCGTCTTCGTGGAACAGCCGCCACAAAAGCGTTTCCGCAGGCAGGCCGATATCGACCAGTTCGAGATCTTCGACGGTGGCCAGAAAGGTCGAAAGTCGTTCCCAATCGTCGTCTTCGACGCGGCCGTCGGGGGTGGCCTGCAACATCACTCCGCCCGCGCGCCAATGGGGGCCACGCTTGCCTGCCTCGTAGAGCGGAGCCGCCGCCAGGCGGATGGCGGTCGGCAATTGCTCGGATTGGGCGAAATAGGCTTCGGCGGACGCCGCGATCCCGGCTGGCTCCAGCGAGACGATGCCCTGGTAATTCTGCCCTTCGCGCCGCGGCTCGATGGTGATGCCGACGACGCCCGCGCCGGCCAGACGCTCGAACGACGGCGCCGCCTCGCCCAATGCTGAAAATCGCGCCTCGTCGATCCGCGCGAAACCGCGCACGCCCGCGGGCTGACCGTCATCGGCTCCGTAATAATCCGCGGTGACGAGATCCAGCGGCCCGTCGCTTTTCGTCTGCACCGTCAGCCGACCATCGAGCTTGAGCGCGGATCCCAGCAGCGCCGAGAGCACGAAGGTCTCCGCCGCGATTCTCGCGGCCGCTTCCGGCAGCACATGGGCTTCAAGCGCCCGCGCCGATACGCTGTCGAGCCGCACGAAGCGTCCGCGCAAACGCGCATTCGGCAAATCGAACGGCAGGATGAAATCGGCGGCGGGAGCGGGCGTATAGCCGGCCGGTCTCCCCGTCACGAAAGGCACCACGTCAGGATGGCTTTCTGCGCGTGCAGACGGTTCTCCGCCTCGTCGAACACGGCCGATTGCGGCCCGTCGATCACGTCGTCGGTCACTTCCTGGCCACGATGCGCCGGCAGGCAATGCATGAAAATCGCATCTTTCGCCGCGCGGGCCATGAGCGCTGCATTCGCCTGATAAGGCTTCAACAGATTATGGCGCTTGACGGCATCCTCGTCGCCCATGGAAACCCACGTGTCCGCGATCACGCATTGCGCGCCCGCGACAGCCTTGTTGGGATCCTCGCCGAATTCGACGGCGGCGCCGGCACCCATCGCCCAATCGCGCACGCTTTCGCGCGGCGCCAGTTCCTTGGGCGTGGCGATCCGCAACTTGAAGCCGAGACGGGCGGCCGCGTGAATCCACGAGGTCAGCACGTTGTTCGAATCTCCCACCCACGCGATGGTGCGGCCGCGGATGGGTCCAAGCTTTTCTTCGAACGTCATCACGTCCGCCATCACCTGGCAGGGATGCGACAGCTTGGTGAGGCCGTTGATGACCGGGATGCTCGCATTGTTCGCGAGATCGCGCACCATCTCGTGATCGAGCAGCCGGATCATCACGGCATCGACATAGCGCGACAGTACGCGCGCAGTGTCGGCGATCGTTTCCTCGCGCGCGAGCTGCATTTCCGCAGAGGTCAGCATGATCGTCGTGCCGCCCAATTGGCGCATGCCCACGTCGAACGAGATGCGCGTCCGCGTGGATTGCTTGTCGAAGATCAGCGCCAGCACGCGCCCCGCAAGCGGCGCATCCGCATCGGGCGCGCCATGCGACAGGCCTGCGCGCGCGGTTTTGCGCCGGCGCGCTTCGGCGATCAGCCCCTGCAGGGTGGCAGAATCCAGATCGGCGAGGTCGATGAAATGCCGTGGCCGCTCAACGGATTTGACGGGCGCGTTCATGCCGCCACCGTGGCCTTGGCGTCGTCGAACTCTGCGGCGGTCTCCGAAAGCCGGTGCATCGCTTCGCGCACATGCTCTTCTTCGACGATCAGGGGCGGCAACAGACGCACCACATTGTCGCCGGCCGGAATGGCGAGCATGCCGTGCGCGCGCAGACGCGTGACGAAATCGGCGTTCGGCACCTTGAGCTTGAGGCCGAGCATCAGGCCTTGCCCGCGCAATTCCTCGAACACGCCCGGATGTTCCGCGATTAATCCCGCCAGCTGCTGACGGAAATAATTGGCGACTTTTTCGACATGATCGAGAAAGCCCGGCGCGAGCACGACATCCAGCACCGCATTGCCGACCGCCATGCCGAGCGGATTGCCGCCGAAAGTCGAACCATGCGTGCCGGCGGTCATGCCTTTTGCCGCTTCGGCAGTCGCGAGGCACACGCCCATGGGAAAGCCGCCGCCGATGCCTTTCGCGACCGCCATGATATCGGGTGTGACGCCGGCCCATTCATGGGCGAAGAACTTTCCCGTGCGTCCGACACCCGATTGAATCTCGTCGAAAACGAGCAGCATGCCGCGCTCGTCGCACAACCGGCGCAAGCTCCGCAGGAATTCGCGGTCCGCCACGCGGATGCCGCCTTCGCCCTGGATCGGTTCGATCAGCAGCGCCGCCGTCTCCGGTGTGATGGCCGCTTCGAGTGCCGCGAGATCGTTGAGCGGCACCTGATCGAAGCCTTGAACTTTGGGGCCGAACCCTTCGAGATATTTCGCCTGTCCGCCGGCCGCGATGGCGGCCAAAGTGCGCCCATGGAACGCGCCTTCGAAGGCGATGATCTGGAAGCGCTCCGGCTCGCCGTTCACATAATGGTAGCGGCGCGCCATCTTGATCGCGCATTCGATCGCTTCGGCGCCCGAATTCCCGAAAAAGGCGGTGTCTGCAAAAGTGGACTCGACCAGCCGCCTGGAAAGGGTTTCCTGCCCGGCCACACGATAGTAATTGGACGTGTGCCAGAGGCGCTGCGCCTGCTCCGTCAGCGCCGCGACGAGCTTGGGATGGGCGTGGCCCAGTGCGTTGACGGCAACCCCAGCACCGAAATCGAGATATCGCGAGCCATCCTCGGCGAAGAGATAGGGTCCTTCGCCCCGGACGAATGCGACATCCGCCCGATTATAGGTTGGCAACAGCGACGGAAACACGGCGTCCTCCAATGGCAAAAACCGCTGGGCGCGCCATGCGACCGCGGGCGGGCTTTATCCGCCGCGAGGCCCCCAAGGGTCAAGGAAGGGGCCGGTATTCGCGTTTTCGAGGGCGATTCGGTTTCTGTGGACAAGGGCTGGGGAGGTCCCCTCAGGCCTTGTACGTGTTATCCTCCTTGATACGATATATTGTGCCCAAGGGAGGACACCCTCATGTGGACTGACGAACGGGTCGAACAGCTCAAATCACTTTGGACCGAAGGCCTCTCGGCCAGCCAGATTGCCCGCGTCCTGGGCGGCGTCACCCGCAATGCCGTGATCGGCAAGGTCCATCGTCTGGGTCTCGCGGGGCGTGCCAGCCCGTCGCGCAGCGAGCGTCCGCGCCTGCCGCTGACGCCCAAAGTGTCCATGCGGGTTCACACGCCCGAACCGCCCGTGGTCGAAGAAGATCCCGTGATCCTCGACGACGGCAATTTCGCGACCGTGCTTACGATCAACGACCGTATGTGCCGCTGGCCGATCGGCGACCCCGCCGAGAACGAGTTTCATTTCTGCGGCCGCAAACCCAAGAACGGTTCGCCCTATTGCGAAGCCCATGCGCGCAAGGCTTATCAGCCGCAGCAGCTCCGCCGCGACCGGGGCCGCATGCACGGGTGACGAAAATCGGAGTCGCGCTCGGAGCGGATCGGTGAAGCGATGAGCGCGATATTCGACTATTCGGCGAAAACCATCGACGGCAAGGACGTCACGCTCGCGGATTATCGCGGACAGGTGCTCCTGATCGTGAACACCGCAAGCAAATGCGGATTCACACCGCAATATGCGGGCCTCGAAACGCTCTATGAAAAACTCCATGGACGAGGCCTCACGGTGCTGGGCTTTCCGTGCAACCAGTTCGGCAAGCAGGAACCGGGAAGCGAAAGCGAGATCGGCAGTTTTTGCGTCAAGAATTACGGCGTGAGCTTTCCGATGTTCGCGAAGATCGACGTGAACGGAAATGCCGCGCACCCGCTCTATCGCCATCTCAAGCACGAGAAGAAGGGCGTCCTTGGCACCGAAGCGATCAAATGGAATTTCACCAAGTTCCTCGTTGACCGAGAAGGCGACGTGGTGGCGCGCTATGCGCCGCTGACGAAGCCAGAAGCTCTGGAAGAACCGATCGCGAAGATTTTATAGGGCAACGATGTATTTTTTAAGCGTTCTGCTGTTGATGTTGCTGTTTCCGGCAGGCTCGATCTATGCGGAGCATAGCTATCTTCACAGCACGGTTCCCCTGATCGTGCTGGTCGGCAAATGGTTTGTGTTCTGGAGCGCGGGCGTCAGACTATTCCTGGCTGGGTTGCGGCAGTTCTTCCAACCGCGCTTCACCTCGGAACAGATATTCGGCATCAAGAGCGACGACGTCTTGCCCATCGTGCGGGAACTGGGTGTGGCCAATTTTGCCACGGGTGTCGTGGGAATCGCCTCGCTGGCGAAACCCGGTTTCGTTCTGCCGGTCGCCATCGCCGCCGCGATCTTCTACGGGATCGCCGGCATTCGGCACGTGGCGGGACACGACAGGAATGCCAACGAGAACATCGCCATGGTCAGCGACCTGTTCGCCGGTCTCGTCTTCGCCGGCTACAGCGTGACTACGATTCTGGCCTGAGACTTCCCTTGGTGAGCGACCCGAACGCCGGCTTGTCCGCGAGAGCCCACGAGACTCCGCCGGCTCCTGGGTCGCGGTGGAAGCCTGTGGCGCCGCTATCTGGAACAGCGAAATAAGGCGTATAGTCGCGAGGATATTGAGCACCGTGGGGGGGCCGGGATGCAAACACGAGCAATATTTGCGGCAACAGCATTTTTTTTCTTGAGTTTCGCGAACGCTGCGAATGCAGACAACTCCGACATCGGGCGT
Source organism: Rhizomicrobium sp. (assembly GCA_050010235.1). Lineage (GTDB taxonomy): Bacteria > Pseudomonadota > Alphaproteobacteria > Micropepsales > Micropepsaceae > Rhizomicrobium. The sequence goes on along the minus strand of JBEKLK010000115.1, from coordinate 3,083 downwards.
TGCGTGGACGACACGACCGTCCCGCCGGAAGACATCATCGCAGCCTGCACGCTCTTTATAACGGACGCCTTCGCGGAAACGTGGCGACTGGAATACGTCCCGAAAGCGATGGTTTACATGGCGATCGCTCACGAGCGGCTCGGAAATTACGACCGGGCGGAGTTGGAGTTGAAAGCGGCGATCGAAAAGTACCGCGAATATACGCCGGCGTGGGAACAGCTTGGAAAGTTGCTTGAGACGCGGTCCGGCAAGCCCGCACTGATGTCGACAGTGGATGCGATGATCCAGGCAAATCCGGGCAATGCGGAAGTGTTGAACGGCGCCTGCTGGATTCGCACGAAGGCGGGCGAGCAGATCGATTCGGCAATTGCGGATTGCAACGAGTCGCTGCGGATCAGGCCTGGTAACGCAGAGACGTTCGACTCACGAGCATTTGCGTATTTCCGCGCGGGAAATTTCGCGCAGGCCATATCCGATGCGAATTCGGCATTGGCGGTTTACCCCAAATTGGCGACGTCGCTTTACGTGCGTGGATTGGCCAAATTGAAATCGGGGGACGCGGCGGGCGGCAACGCCGATATCGCAGCGGCCAAGATGATCGATGGCAAGATTGCAGACACTTACGCTGGCTATGGCGTAACGCCGTGACATTCGGCAGAGCATGCGGTCGTGTTGGCGCGTTCCGCGCGAGCGCAAATTCCTGTCCCTCGGCATACTGGGAAATCCGCGAGGATATGTCTCACGTTCTCGCGCTTTCGCGAATCTTCGCCGGGCGCAAGTCGCACTCTTCGCCGCGCGCTTTCCAGGCCGCGTAGCAGGATTTCAACATCGCCTTGACGCCCGCCCGCTTCACATCGGCGAGGCTCTTGAATTTGATATGACGGTGAACTTTGCCTTCGCCTTCAAGCAACCCGCGCGGATCGGGGAGCGATGCACCGTTCGCCAGACCCAGCTTCACGCCCTTCTGGCTCGGAATGATGGCGCAGACAGTGTTCCTGTAACCGCGACCGAAGCTGTAACCCACCACGCGCGCCGATTGGTCCAAAGTCTCTTCGGCGCCTTTCACAATGTCGAAAATAAGATGCCGGACTGCCTGCGCGAGAGCTTCAGTCGTGTTCGGGTAAGTCGCGAAAAACGCGTCGACGTCGCCGGGTTGTGCCCGCGACGGCAAGGCAATCAGACCACGAAGGTGTCGTCGAGCGCATAGCCCGCGGAACGCACGGTGCGGATCGGGTCGCGCACACCCGACGTGTTCAACGCCTTGCGCAGCCGGCCGACATGGACGTCGACCGTGCGGGCCTCGACATAAACATCCGAACCCCACACCGCATCGAGCAATTGCTCGCGGCTGAACACCCGACCGGGATGCTGGATCAGATGATCGAGCAGCTTGAATTCCGTAGGACCCAGATGCACGTCGGAACCGGCCCGGCGTACGCGATGGGCCGCGCGGTCCATTTCGATATCGCCGATGCGCACCACATCTTCGGCGAGGCTCGGCCGGATGCGGCGCATCACGGCGCGCAACCGCGCGAGCAGTTCGGTCATCGAGAACGGCTTGGTGATGTAATCGTCGGCTCCGGTGTCCAGGCCGCGGATACGGTCGGTCTCTTCGCCGCGCGCGGTCAGCATGATGATGGGAACGTTGCGCGTCTCCTGCCGGCCGCGCAGCCGGCGGCACACTTCGATGCCCGAAAGCTGGGGCAGCATCCAGTCGAGCAGCACGAGATCCGGGCCTTCTTCGTTGGCGATCAGAAGCGCCTCTTCGCCGTCCTGTGCTTCCAGCACGCGATAACCTTCGCGCTCCAGATTATAGCGGAGAAGCGTAACAAGGGCTCCTTCATCTTCCGCGATCAGAACGGTGGGCTTCAGGGTCATGTCGATGGCCGCTCGAATTTGACGGTGGTGGAACTGGTCACGTCGGCCTTGGGGCGATCCATGGTGAGATGGCCGCCCGTCACCATGTAATAGACGGTCTCGGCGATGTTGGTCGCGTGATCGCCCGTGCGTTCCATATTCTTGGCGACGAACAGAAGATGCGTGCACAACCCGATCGTGCGCGGGTCTTCCATCATGTAGGTGAGCAATTCGCGGAACAGGCTGTTATAGATCTCGTCGATCTCGCCGTCGTTGCGCCACACCGATTCCGCGCCCGCCGCGTCGCGGTCGGAGTAGGAGTCGAGCACGGCCTTGAGCTGGTTCTGCGCCGAGCGCCCCATGCGCGCGAGACTCTGCGTGAGCCGGATGGGCGGTTCGCGGTTGAGCACCAGCGCACGCTTGGCGATGTTCTTGGCGAGGTCGCCCACGCGCTCGAGTTCGCTTGCGATCTTGATGGCGGCCAGGGTCTCGCGCAGGTCGATCGCCATGGGCTGGCGCAGCGCGAGCAGCTTGAGGGCCATGTCCTCGATCGTCTGCTGCAGCTTATCGATGCGCGGATCGCCGGCAATCGCGGCTTCGGCGAGGCTCGTGTCGCGCTTGGCGATCGCTTCGATGGCGTCCGCCAGCTGGGCCTCGGCCAGCCCGCCCATCTGGGCGACCCCGGCCGACAGGGACTCGAGCTGCTCGGTAAAAGCCTTGACTGTGTGTTCGCTCATGACTGCTTTTCCGTCCGCGTTTCGCGGCTTTTTCTTGAACCAAGCCATACTGATCGATTCGTCCGCGCGCATCTTGTGGCGCCCTGCGTAGTCGCCGACCGGCACGGCACTGCGACAGTTTTATAACACTTCTGCGACAATGGGGGCGCCCATTATCTCGGCCGGCGCCAAGGCCGGCAGAAGCACCGTGAAAGTGCTGCCTTCGCCGGCCCGGCTTTCGATCTGAAGCCGCCCATTGTGCCGGTTTACGATGTGCTTGACGATGGCGAGGCCAAGTCCCGTGCCGCCCCGCTCGCGGCTCCGCTTCACATCGACACGATAGAAACGCTCGGTCAGCCGGGGGATCGCTTCGCGCGGGATCCCTTCCCCGTCGTCCTTGACGGCAACCGCCACCAGGCTGCCGGGGCTCCGTCTGCCGGCCGGGGTGGCGGAGCTGGGCGCGAGAGAGAAGCCGATGCAGACATGGCCGCCGACCCGGCCGTATTTGAT